>VSOH01000099.1 GCA_009774735.1 Clostridiales bacterium | reverse complement strand
TACAAGTAATAATCATTAAAAACATTTTTATTGCTTATACAAGGATACAAATTACTGCTACGGCACAGACATTCCTCCTGTGCCATAGCACCATTATGTACACCGCCGCCCGGATAATGCGGATTGGCAAAATTCAGCACAGCAGTTTTGCCATACTGTAAATACTTTTTTGCGGCATTAAAGTTTGCATTTGATTCAACGCTAAGATAATTAAATATATCTTTATGGACTTGTTTTACATTTTTCTTTCTGGCAACAAAGTTTTCTTTGTAGACCTTGTTTGATTTTATTGCTTTTTCTGTTTCAGATTTTAATATATGCTCTGATATATTAACCGAATCATAGAAGCATTGGATTAATTCATTTTTATTCATATTATACCATTAAAATACATTGTGCAATTTGTTGCTTATATTAATAAATTCATTTTGTTTCATTCGAAATTAGAATATACTATTAGAGCATCTTCTTCAAACAATGATAATTGATTTATGAGTAAGTTTTAATTTCAAAATTGATTAACAATTTCCAAAGGATAACTATTACTTTTTATATTTTAACAAATTATAATCCATTCTTAAGAGCAAGATTGATAATTTCTTATTTTCAAGTATTATATTCAAAAAGCAAATTTTATCTGTCTATATATTGAACAATCAAACCTGTGGTTCTTTCTAATTCGTTAATTAAAACTTGCTCGTCACCATCTCCTACATAAAATAAGTATTCGTTATTAATAAACTTTTCAGTATTATTGTTTTGACTTCTTGTATAATTACCATAAAATCTAAGACACTTTAATTGGTCGCTATATTGCAATGAATTAATATCACTTAATAGAAAAGAAATTATAAATTTGGATTCTTGGTAGGTTATTTCTAATTTTTCATCAATAGATATAGATGCAATGTCAAATAAATATTCACCTTTTGCTTTAGAATTGTTTAAAACAGTTATTCCAACTGCTAAGGATATAATAATAGGACTTATATTTCCTACTTTCAATCCATCGTTGATAATTGACAAAATGCTGATAATAGAAGTAATTATTACACAAATGCTTAACGATACTATTATTAGGCCATTGCTTTTTTTTGTAATGTAAACTTTACTTTTTACTTGATTTTTCAACATGATTTTCTCCATAATAAATCTTGTGGAGAAAGAGTAGCTCTTTCTCCACAATTTTAATGTAATTAGCCTTTGAACGCTTTTGCAACTTCTGCATCTGCCTGTTCAATAGCATCAGCCGCACCCGTGAGCTGTCCGCAAATGCCCTCAATAACCTGAGGAAGTGTGTCTCTAAGAATAGGATACATATCATTCTCAAAAGTTTCAATAAATGAGCTCTGTGCAGCACCTTCCCAATCGCCCGATACTTCGTCAATCTTACTCTTGAGCTGTCCAACTTCGCCATTGATTGACTCAAGTCTCTGCTCTAAAAAGCCAGCAGCGTTTCTCAGTTCTTCGGGAGTAATTCTAATCTGTGCCATAGGTAAAATCTCCTTTCTTTAATATATATTTAATTTGGTATTACCCAAACTATGGCCTATAAATCTAATTTTGTTTTCTTTGCTAATTTTGTAATTTCAGTATACTTGCCTTGTGCAGTATTCAAATTTTCAGACATATGAGTTAATACTTCTTTATATTGGTTGAATCCTTTGAGCCACTCCTCATCATACTTCTCAAAAAAAGCATCGCCGGCTTCTGTGTCCCATCCTTCTTTTACATCATCAACCATTTTTTGCATTTTGGACTTTATATCTTCCATTTTACTTACTGCGTTAACATATGCTTGTTTTACCTCAATCATTTTTTCTGTATCATATTGAAGGTATGACATTTCTTTCCCCTCCTACCAATTATGACAAGCTTTCAGCGATTCTTTTTTCTTGTTGTGCCTCATCTTCACGACCAGCAGCGTATAGAACTTCAGCTTTTAGGTTATGGAACTGTGCTGAATTTTGATCGACCTTTAATAAGTAATCGCAAAGTTCGTTTGCTTTATCAAATTCTTTAAGTTCTTTTAAGCATAAAACTCTGAAAAAATATCCATCAGCGATTTCAGGATTATTTAATGTTATAGCTCTTAATTTAGAAACAGATTCCTTATAAAGTTCTATAGCCTTTTCATCTTCACCCTTTTGAGCACACGCATATGGTTTCATATAGTAAGCAGGTATACTATATTGAAGCATATCGCTTTTTATTAATTCATCGCAGAATTTAATTGCATTATCGTATTTTTTCAATTCTATAGAAGTACTTACGAGCAAAAATGTTGTTTCAGGATCGATATCTTCATCATTATATTCTTTAGAATATTGCTTTGCCTGTAATAAAGAACTTTCAACATTTTCAATATCTGCGTCAAGTGCATATATTCTTGATTTTTCGAGTTCAATCTGTCTTTTTTGTAATAAATCAAGTTCATAATCTTGTTGAAGTTTCGCAATTACTTCACGAGCTTTATCTATTTCGTTATTAATAACAAAAAGGTTAATTTTGTCAATTGCAAATGCAGGATCTTTAGGGAATAGTGAAACGGCTTCATCTATGACTTTAGCTGCTTCTTCAAGACGTCCCATTTCCGCTAATAAGATGCTTTTTAAATGATAGCCCTCAAACAAATCAGGATCGGCAAGTATAAGTTCATTGAGGGCTTCTAATGCTTCTGGATATTTTTTATTTGCAATATAAATTTGAGCCTTTCGCACCCTAGCATCAATACGTAATGGGTCTTTAATTATTGCTTTGCTGTAATTTCTTATTGCAAGTTCATCATTATCGTCTTCCTCATACATCATACCTAAATTGTAGTAAATCTGGGCATCATCATATCCGAATGCAATAGCTTTATTGTAATTTTCTATACCAGTGTTCTTATCATTTTTTAAGAATGCCATATTACCAAGATGGAAATATGCTTCTGCGCACTTCCTATCAACTTTTAATGCATTATTTAATTCATCAATAGCCTCTTCATATCGTTCAAGATTAGCTAAGAAAATACTTTTATATATGTAAAACTCGGTGTTCATTCGATCTATATTAATTGCTTTATTTATACTTTCAATGCCATCCTCGTATTGTTCCGAACCTAGAAAAAATTTTGCTTGATTAAAATATTCAAGAGCGTTAATTTGATCCATTGTTATTCCTCCATTTTATTAAACTTTCTTTTACATTTTTTTCGTTGAATGCTAAAACAAATGAAAACTCTTTACTAATTTTTTTTATTTCCGACTTAGGAATAACCGCCCAATCCGGAATAGAAATTTTCCCATCTCCAATTATCGTGCATATTCCTTTTTCGTCTACAAATAATTTTGATATAGAATCTCTGCTAATTCTATATACAAACTTATCTTCATCATTGTAAACAGCGTGCGAACTACTATATGCTGCGGGTTCAGTAGGGCCTACCTGCCAGAATAAATATTGTAAATTTTCATCATCTAAAATCAGCGTTCCGTTTGCATAACTACTATACGGATATGCACATTTGTATTTTGCTTTATTCTTTGTTGATAAAGCAATAAAGAAAGGAACACAGGCAAAAGCTATCGCACCAAGAACAAAGGCTAATACTCCTGATATGTTTGCCTGATTATTAATAATAAGAAGAATCGTTGCCAAAATTATAAACGCAGAAGTTAGAAAAAGTACAACAGTTAATATTATTCTAAATTTCCATGATGGTTCATCTTTTGCAATTACTGCGAGCATTTCTTTTCTTCTTGTTAAATTTGGTTTATAAATTGTATTTTTCATTTAAGCAACTCCTTTCACTAATATTCAAATTTACTTATGATATACTTAGAACTTTATCGTATAAATCATTGATTTTGAAAATAGTTTTAGGTATTTGATACTTTTTTAACTGTTTTTTTGCATATTTTTCTGCAGTTTTTGAAGCTGAAAACTTATTTCCATTCAAATAGTCACCTATTTTTTGACCAAAATCCTTCACAGAATTAATTTTCGTACCATAGTTTTTAATTTTTTTCGCAAACTTCTGGTATTTGGTCAGTGATTTTTCATATTGTGCTATAGACATGGCCTTTGTTGCCTTGTAATTTCTTAAGGTTCTAATGTCAGCTCTTTTTTGAATAAGAACCCTCATGTCTTTTCCAGCATAATTTTTCTTATTAAATAAATAATCCTTAAAAATTTGTCCAAAATTTCGTGTTCGAGATTGATTTGCATATTTTTTTATTTCTCTAAAGGTGTTTTGCACATGCTTTATTCCATCATAAATTGCAACGACATCACAAACTAATTGAACAACATCAATACCAGCGGCACCATAATAAGAAAGCTTGTTAAGTGTTCCATTTCCAAAATTTGTTTGTCTAAAATAATCTTGTAGAGTATCTTGGTCACTATATACTTTGGCCCAAGCAGGATCTCCTTTGTCTTTTGCTTTCTTGGCTTTTATTGAAGTAGCGACATTTACTATCGCGTTTATTGCTGTAATAACTGCTCCAATAGCAGCACAAATCGCCACAATACCGCAAATTGGCGGAATACATGCAGCAATAGCAAAACAAACTGCTGCAATCGCGCCAAGAAATGCTAAAGCAATTCCCAACTTTTCTTTACCACCACCGCACTTATACCAAAGTTTAAGGTCTCTAAATAAATTTGAAATATCATCAATAACACCTTGTATAAGGTTACAAATAGCATCAAAAAGAGGACATTTGTTTTTCATATCAATAAACCACTCTTTAAGATCTGTCCACCAATTTGTTTCAATATAGTCGTGTTTATCAATAAATTCATCTTTAGATGAATTTATTGTTTTTGCAACTTCCTTATCAATTTCATTTGAACGTTTTGAAAGAGTCCTTACATCTGTCGCAAAAGACGTGTATGCTGCTTTCTTTGAATTTAGTTTTTTTATTTTTTGACTTACATAATATTGACTATTTGATGTTCTACTTGAATGACCGCCTTCTAATGATGAATATTTATTTGAGACTTTCTTGTTTAAATCATTAATATACTCGTTCATTCTATTTGCGGCTTTATCAGCATTTTTTGCAATGGAACTTAACTGGTCATAATCAATAACTACTGTACTCATAATGCCTCCTTATAGCCATCCCGCATATTTGTTAAAATCTATTTTGGCTTGATCTCTCTTTTTTCGAGCTTTATCACATTCCTGTTTCAAATGAGCATCGGTAGGATTCGATTGATAAGCCCTTTTTGCATTTTGATATTTATTATTTGCAGTATAATATTTATTTCTATAACTATTGGCAATACTATATTTTTGATTTCTAATTTGAGCCCTGCAATCATCGATGCGACCTTGTGTTGATCTTACGTTTGAATTAAGTTCGTCGATTCTTTCATTAATCTCTCTCAATTCATTTTTCATTTGCGAATGCGCTGTACTTATATTACTATCTGAATCAATATTTTTTTCTTTGCTGCTTGAAGCAATGCTTTTCGTAGGATTGTCTACGCCTTTTATTGCAGAATCGAATGAATTAACAATACTATTAATATAGACATTTATATCGCTACTTTTGCTATTACATACTGTCTGCATATTTCCAACAATATCTTCTACCACGCCTTTTCTCTTTTTTAATTTAACTAACTGATTTTTATAAGATTTTAAGTTGCTTTCTAAAGTGTTTAGTTGCGTTTCTAAACTGTTTAATTCTGCAAATCCCATAAAACTCCTCCTTAACTACTCATTGTCATGCCTTTAGCTATTTCCTCATCAGTTTTTACATATGTTGCCGCTGCATCAACGAGCGAATCATAAAGGTCATACATAACCTCACTGATATCTTCTAGTTGGCGGTAGATTGTACTGTAATCTTTTTCAAACGCAGTTTTACCCTCTCCATACCATGTGGCAATTAATTGATTTGTTTCCTTTGTAATTATTTTAATCACATCATTATAATCATTTATATAATCATCAAGCTTATTTGCAGCATTTACAAGTTTTTGTGATTCTAAATAATGAACGCCTTTTTTTGCCACCTAAAATTCCCCCTTTACGATTTAATTGTTTTTAATTTTATTACCGAATTATCTGGTGTAATTCTATATGCATCACCAAGTTCGATCGGCTTTTTAAATTTTCTTGATATTGTTACATTAATATCAAATAATTTAGAATTAACCAAATCATCAAAACAATATATATAAT
>VSOH01000098.1 GCA_009774735.1 Clostridiales bacterium | reverse complement strand
AATTTATGAAAAATGAGGATTATAATATTAAACTTGGTTATGTTTTTTCTAATGAACGAGAAGTTACACAAAAAGGCAAAGTAACCTATTTGCCGATTTATTATGTTATGTTCCTAAAGCCTAATCAGTAAAAATTATATATGGAATATAAAAATGCAGTGCATTCGCTTTGAATGTACTGCATTTTTGCTTGTAAAATATACTCTTTTGTAAAATGACTTGAATTTTCAACTTTTTCAAGTTACTATTCAACAAATCTGAAACTTATATATTGTGTAGTATTGCGTAGAACTGCGAGTTCTAAACGTATACAATTTCTCTCTATTCTGTCGTATTCTATCATATAATTATATAATATGTCAATAAGACTTAGTCATTTTTTAGTAACAATTCGGTAATAAATTGACAAAATATTGAATACTGACAAGACCGCATAGCTATTTCTGGTCAAAAATGTGGTCGCCATTTCAACGGATATTACATAAAGGAGTGTGAAATATATGCCAAGACATGGCGAAAACATTTTTAAAAGAAAGGATGGCAGATGGGAGGGTAGATATATTTCTTCCTATAATGAAAATGGGAAAGCAATATATAAATCGGTTTACAGTAAGACTTATTCTGATATCAGACGGAAACTTGAGGTTGCTAAGAACAATAATTCAATTCTTCAAAAATCGAATATGGTAAATACTTTCGGAGATTTGCTTTATTACTGGCTTGAATTCAATAGTCCTAAAAATAAGCAAACTACACAGGATAAATATGAATTTCTTATTGAAAAACATATTGCACCTGAACTGGGAAAGGTTAAACTCAGCAAAATTTCATCAACGATGATTAATAAATTTATTGATGGTAAAATTAAGAATTTGACAAATTCTTATGTTAGAACTATGGCAATTATTATGAAATCTGCCTTAGAACTGGCAATAAAAGAACGATTTATTTTTATTCCCAATTTAGATATTCATTTGCCAAAACAAACAAAACACGAACTGCGGATTTTATCTGTTGCAGAACTAAATTTACTTGAGCAATATATTCTGAATAACCTTGATTTTACAACACTCGGGATATACATTTCTCTTTATGCAGGACTGCGTATTGGAGAGGTTTGTGCTCTGCGTTGGAATGATATTGATTTTGAAAATCGTATCATCAAAGTCAGATCAACCGTAATCAGAGTCAAGGGTGCCAATGGCAAAAGTTATGACGAAATCGGAACAGCAAAAACAGATGCGTCAATCAGAGATATTCCGATATATAATAAACTTTTTATTCCGCTTTTGAAAATGAGAAAATTAAGTAATTCACCGTATGTGATTTCAGAGAAAATGAATTTTGTTAATAAAAGAACTTTCGAATATCGTTATCACAAGGTGCTAAAAAAGGCAGGTATTAAGGATATTAATTATCATGCTTTAAGGCATTCTTTTGCAACCAGATGCATTGAATGCGGTGTGGATATAAAATCGCTTAGTGAATTTATGGGGCATTCTAATGTATCTGTTACACTGAATACCTATGTCCATTCATCTATGGACTTAAAGAAAATGCAAATTGAAAAACTTAATAATTTAATTGCCTGACCATTTTCTATTTCTGGTCAAAAATTCTGGTCAAAAACTAACGGAAGTCCCGCATTTCAAAGACTTCCGTCTTTTTGTTATAGAACTCGCAGTTCTACGAAAAGGATAAAATAAATGTTTGCTAAATTCAAAGTCAAATATAAAGATTCTAAAATAATAGTAAAAGAAAAGTTGGATAAAGATGAAAGAATTAATCAGCGTGAAGTAGATATTCTTAATTCAAAAATAATAAGAGGAATTATGAAGCCAACTATTGATGGTGAAAGAAAATTATGCTATCTCGCTCCAATAGGCGTCACTCTTGAAGAATATCTTGGAAGTGGAATAAGTAAAAATGATTTCTTTTTAGTATTTGCACAAATTCTTGAAGTAACTAAATCTGTTGACAGAAATTCTTTTAACATAAATAACTTAGTTATGAATTTGAAATATGTTTTCGTAAATAAGGCAACAAAAGAGGTTCATTTTATTTATCAGCCTATAACAAGTCAAAAAATATCTTCAAACTTAGCATCTTTTCTTTATTCAGTTGCTGACAATACCAGGTTAGATTTAAAAGAGGACTTAAAACCTTTAAATGAAATGATGGCCTTTATTAGAGGCTTAAATGTTGTTACAGCAACAGCTGTTGAAAACTACATATTAAAAGTTTACCCACAGATTTACAAACAAGTAAAAAGACAAAAGCCAGGACAAAGCGAAACTTTAGTTGGTTCTGATGTTTATTATCGTAGAAATGAGTGGGATAAACGTAAACAACAGTACGATGATGAAGCAACATCTTTATTAGTTGAAGATGATGAAGCAACTTCTTTGTTAGTTGAAGATGAGGATGATGCAACGTCTTTACTCTTTGATAATGACGAGAATGAGGCAACTTCTTTGCTTGTGGATGATACAGATGAAGCAACATCTTTGCTTACAAATATTAATCAATCACAAAATTATGCATATCTTATCAAAAAGAATAGCTTTGATAGAATTGATGTAAACAAGCCTGTTTTTAGAATAGGAAAAGAAAGAAGCTATGCAGATTATTCTGTAATGAATAATAACGCTGTAAGTAGACTGCATGCAGATATCATTAATAAAAACGGAGTCTATTTTATAAAAGATAACAATTCAACGAACGGAACATTTGTTAACGGTGTTAGAATTCAGTCAAATATTGAAGTGGAAATATTTGATGGTAATACGATTACTTTAGCGAATGAAGAATTTGATTTTCATATTGACTAATAATGGGAGGTTTATATGCAGTTTATTGGTGCAGCTGTTACCGACATTGGTATCAGCAAACAAACAAATCAAGACAGTGTATGTGTAAAAATAGCAAAAACTAAAAAACACGGGCAAGTTGCCATGGTTGTTCTTTGTGATGGAATGGGCGGTCTTGATAAAGGCGAGTTAGCTAGTGCCACTGTTGTTAGAGCATTGTCCAATTGGTTTGAAAATGAGTTGCCAAAGCAGATTGATAAATACTCGTGGAAAAGTATTTCTGCTGAATGGGATAAATTAGCAAAAGAACAGAATTATCTCATTGGACAGTATGGCAAAAATATTGATGTTTCGCTTGGAACGACACTTACAGCAATGATTGTTATTGAGGGTAAATATCTAATTGTTCATGTTGGTGATTCAAGAGCTTATTCTATTACAGATAGTGTTAATCAATTAACTGAAGACCAAACATTTATTAATCGTGAGATTAAGGCTGGTAGGTTGACACCTGAAGAAGCAAGCATACATCCAAAGAGAAATATGCTTCTACAATGTGTTGGTGCATCACGAAATGTGGAACCGGAAATAATCACTGGAAAAATTGAAAAAAATTCAGTTTATATGTTTTGTTCAGATGGATTTAGACATGTTCTTACCAACGATGAAATGTATGAGAATTTTAATTTTGTAAATGCATCAAGCATACAAACAATCGAGCAGAATGCAAGATTTTTAATTGACACAGTTAAAAGCAGAAAAGAAAAAGACAACATTACAGTTGCAATTCTTAAATGTATCGGATAGGACGGTGAATTTATGGCTTTAGATAGAGGAACCGTTATTGACGGTAAATATGAAATTCTTAAGCAGATAGGCAAGGGAGGTATGTCTGTTGTTTATCTTGCAATGGATTTAAGGCTTAACAAACAGTGGGCAGTAAAGGTTATTGAAAGAAAAGGTATTGGTAAGAACAATGAGATCGTGTTAAATAAAGTTCCTGATGATACAGAACTCATGAAACGACTTGATCATCCTGCTATTCCAAGAATTGTTGACATTATTGATAAGGAAGAAGATCCACAGATTTATATAGTTATGGACTATGTAGAAGGTGAGTCTCTTGATAAAATTCTCGATGAATATGGTGCTCAATCTCAAGATTTAGTTATTGATTGGGCAAAGCAAATATGTGATACATTGGGTTATCTTCATTCACAAAAGCCTCCAATTATATATCGTGATATGAAGCCAGCGAACATTATGCTTAAACCTGAAGGTAACTTGAAGATTATCGATTTTGGTATTTCAAGAGAGTACAAAGAACAAAATCTTGCAGATACAACAGTTCTTGGTACAAAGGGCTATGCACCACCGGAGCAGTTTGGCTCAAGACAAACTGATGCAAGGTCAGATATTTATGCACTTGGTATGACAATGCATCACCTTGTAACAGGTGTTGACCCGAGAAAACAGGATTATGTGCCTATTAAACAATATAATCCTTCCCTAATGGATGGACTTGAAATCATTATTGATAAATGCGTTCAAATGAATCCTGAAGACCGTTATCAAAATTGTAACGAGTTGATGTATGACCTTGAGCACATTGAACTCCTTGGCATTGAATATAAGAAAATGCAAAAGAGAAAGCTTTTTACTTTTGTAATTTCTTTAATTCTCGCAGTTGTTCTTGCTGTTTCGGGTGTAATCGGAATGGTTGTTAAGCATGCTAATGATGTAAGTACTTATGAAAGTTACATAGTTGAAAATGGATTAATTGACTCTGCAGTTGATAGTAATCAGATAGCGACTAACTGTTTTGATGCTATTATGATTGATGGAACACGAACCGAAGCTTATTTCAAATATATTGAAAACAGTTCAAATACTGGACAACTTTTATCAGCAAATGTTAAAGATTCCGAAGGAACAGAAAAAACATACGATATCAATACTTATGGTAAATACTTTGGAAACAATCTTGAGGCATTAAAACAAAAACCTGATTTTGACAAGTTATGCTTTGATACCGGTTATGCAATTTTCAACATGTTAAAGAACGATAGTGGATCAAAGAGAGAAGCTGCATTAAGCGCAAAAACTTATTTTGAACATGTTGTTAGTTTAGGTGAAAATGGTTCAGATTATTACAATATTGCAAATAGTTTCAACAATGTTTGTCAGTTCTATGTTGATTTCGTAAATGATACATCAGGAAATCAAGCTACAAAGGAAGATTTTGAAAATCTTGTTGAAAGTATAAACTATTGTGTAACAGGAGAAAACTTATCACAAGGTTATGAATTTGGTAATAATCAAGTTTATATTGAGCTAACATTGTATCTACAGTTTGAAAATCTATTAAATGATTATAGAAAGTCATTTGCTAAGAATGGCATTGACGAACAAAAGATTGTTGATATCTACGATGCAATTAAAGAGAAAGCTAATAAAGCAGATGCTCAAAGTGATGTAATCATTGATATGCAAAACGAGGTAATTAAAGCCTGTGATGATTATGTTGATGATTTACATACTGCATATGTAAATACAGCAAATGACGAAGGAAGGGGAAAATAATATATGACTATTAATATTGTATCTATTATATTATTTGCTCTTGCTGGCGTTTGTTTAGTAGTTGCAATTTATTCGTTTATTAGATTTAACATTCCTCAAGTTATTGGAGAGTTGACAGGTCGAACCGCTAAAAAGTCAATTGCTCAAATGAGGGAAAAGAATGTAAAAACCGGTGACAAGTCACACAGACCTTCCGCATTAGCAAAAGAGCGTGGAACATTAACCGATAAAATTGATGAAAAGAAAGGTTCAAAGTCAAGCAGTCAATCTGATTCAACAGAATTGCTTGAGGACGGTACTGAATTATTAAGCAATAATGATGTTAACAGCAACGCTACTGAACTTTTGAGTGATGCGACAGAAAAACTTAATGATAATGCAACTGAATTATTAAGCGATGAAACAAGCATCTTAAATGAAGAAACATCAGTATTGTCGCCATCAATGTCTGCGACAACTCCTACCCAGGTTAATGAAGGATTTACAATGATACAAAATATCATTTTTATTCATACAAATGAAACCATTTAGTTAAATGGAGGAGATTAATTATGGTTAATAAAAACATAGTAAGTAAAAAAATGTTTGCAATATTGTTAGCTATCATACTGGTTTTAACAACATTTCCAATAGGATTTGCTTCCGTATTTGCGGCATCCAAAAATGAATTTTCAGTTGAGATTAAAGATTATAGCTTTTCAGCAAAAGTTACTTTAACTGATGAAACGGACCCAGAAAATACTCAGACTGAAACTGCAACAAATGGTAAAGCATTATTTAGTGATTTTGTTGATG
>VSOH01000097.1:2092-6197 GCA_009774735.1 Clostridiales bacterium | reverse complement strand
TCACCACATATATTTTACCATATATATGACAAAAAGCCCAGCATAAGCCGGACCTTTTTCGACAGACTGAAAGAACTGTTCATATGAACAGTTCTTTTTTGATGAATTTATTTAATAATTGTTCCCATTGTATTTGGTGCCATGCCTGCAGCATTTGATTCGTCGGTATCAATGTGCATTGCAAGTGCATAGCTGTCTGAAACTCTGACAACAACATCACCGAAGGTTAAGTTTCTTCCGTTAGCTGTAGGAATTTCAACCTGAACGATTTCGCCGTTTGTCAGACCCATTCTTTCAGCATCTGCAGTTGTTGCGTGAATGTGACGCTTAGCCGCAATAACACCCTCGGTAAGTTCAACCTCACCTGCAGGACCAACAAGCTTGCATGCACCTGAGCCTGCAACATCACCGCTTTCACGAACAGGGGCAGCAACGCCGATCGAGCGAGCATCTGTTAATGAAATTTCAACCTGTGTTGCATTTCTGCATGGACCAAGGATTGAAACAGCAGGGAATTCGCCCTTTGAGCCTACAACCTTAACTCTTTCATTACAAGCATACTGTCCCGGCTGTGAAAGCTCTTTTTTAACTGTTAATTCATAGCCTTTGCCGAATAAGGTTTCCAAATCCTCTTTTGACACGTGAACATGACGTGCAGAAATTTCAACCAATACCTGATTATCCATTTTATTTTCTCCTTAATAAATTATTGTTCGTTCAATATTTTATACCTATTTACATTGTTTTTCAATAGTTAATTTGATATAATTATTTTTAGTTATAATTTTAGTATATAGGTGATGAATATGACATTAGATGAATTGGAAGTAAAATGTAAAAACTGTACCGCCTGTGGTCTTTGTGAGGGCAGGACAAACCTTGTTTTCGGTATCGGCAAAAAGGATGCTGATATTATGCTCATTGGAGAGGGTCCCGGTGAAAACGAGGATCTGCAGGGTCAGCCTTTTGTCGGCAGATCGGGTCAGCTTCTTGATAAATTTCTTGCGAGCGTTGATTTATCACGTGATAAAAATGTGTATATTGCAAATATGGTTAAGTGCCGACCGCCAAAGAATCGTGACCCTAAGCCTGAGGAACAGGATGAGTGCATTAAATGGCTCAGGGAGCAGTTTAAAATCATCAAGCCTAAAATTGTTGTTTGTGTAGGCAGAATTTCAGCGCAAAGGCTTATTGACAAAAATTTCAGAGTTACAAAGCAGCATGGCGAATTTATTGATAAAAACGGTACACTGTTTATGGGTACATATCACCCTGCCGCAATTTTAAGAAATCCGAATAACAAGGAAGCTGCCTTTGGTGATTGGCTCAAGGTCAGGGATAAAATTGAAGAGCTTGGCATTGAAATATAGTGTTAAATGCAATTCTTAACATATTCTTAATTTTTTCTTGGAGCTATATTTGAAATGAAATGTTTTAATAAGTACAACGGATTTAGGATTAGTTCGTTGGGGGAGTGAAATATGAAAACAGTATTAGTTTGTGATGATGATGATGCAATCCTTGAGTCACTGCGGATTTATCTGAGCGCTGAGGGTTATAATGTTTTAACCGCACAAAACGGAATAGAGGCACTGGCACAGGTGCAGGATAATGATATTCACTGTGTTGTGCTTGATATTATGATGCCCCAGCTTGACGGACTTAAAACAACGCTTAAAATCAGGGAAAAATATAATTTTCCGATTATTCTGTTATCGGCAAAGAGTGAGGATATGGATAAAATTACAGGTCTTGGATTTGGTGCAGATGATTATGTTACAAAGCCGTTTAATCCCTTGGAGCTGGTAGCAAGAGTTAAATCACAAATCAGACGCTATGTTACTCTCGGCAGTCTTGAAATCAAAGAAAGTCAGCTTGTTACAGGCGGAATTATTCTTGATACGGATACGAAAAAGGTAACTGTTGATGGGGAGGCTGTTAAGCTGACCGCAATGGAGTATAAGATACTTGAGTATCTTATGAGGAATATGGAAAAGGTGCTTTCCTCCTCACAGATTTATGAAGCAGTGTGGGGTGAGCCGTCCTATTCAAGTGAAAAGACCGTTACTGTTCACATTAAAAACCTCCGTGATAAAATAGAAATTAATCCTAAAGACCCGAAATACTTAAAGGTGGTGTATGGTCTTGGATACAAATGTGAAAGAATATAAATATTCAATCTGGACTAAAATCGGCTGTATTTTATTAGCTCTTGTTACCTTCACGGCATCTGCACAAATAATTGTGAAAACAGTGCTTTCAGCAATATACTGTGAGGATATGGAGAGCAGTGACTGGACGGAAAGCAATGCATTTCAGAATTCTTTTTCATCGGATTTAAACTATATTATTCAAAATGGTTATTCTGAGCAGATGAATGAGGATTTCAAAAAATCATTGACGGCTCAGAAGGATACGGTTGTAGAGAATGCTTATAATCAATATCTCAAGCTAAAAAGTATTGAGGAAAAGGAATGGTCGGAGGATGAGGATTACTATGACCCTGAAACGGATGAGTGGGTTAACGTAACGACAGCCTATTTTGATGACGAGATACAAGTTGAGATTAAAGAAGTTAAGTCTGATGTTTCAACAACAAATGCCATTTTTTCAATTAATTATTATGAGATACAGAATAATTCCAATGACGGGGAAGAGCTTGCTTACATCGGCAGAGAATATGATGACTGGGTAAACAATTTCTGGGAGCAGAATTATATTTATGCCAAAGAAAATAGTTTTCGTAATTCTTTAGCTTATTATGTTAAAAATGGTGAAGACATTGATACGAATACGGATGCCGGCAAAGATTTTGACGAGAACAGCTTTAAATCAAAGAGTCAGGTTTATTTTATTTCAAAGCATGGTGAAATTGAATATAAAGGTATAAGTAAGAAATTTGCCGAATCGCTTTATGAGAACTATATAAAGATAAACAATTATGCACTGGCTGAGGATATTTATGCTTTTATTCGGATACCTGATGTTCATCCGTCACTTATTACTTCAATAAGATTCTGGAATGATGACTATATTAATTATTATTATCTTAATGATAACGCCATAAAAACAGATGCCAATATGGCAAAAATGATAGCTTTTGGGGCAGTGCTTTTAGTCGTTGCCTTCGTCAGTGGATTTTATGCTTTGACTGCAGCCGGCAGAAAAAAGGATGGTTCAGTTAAGCTTTTGCCGATTGACAAGAATCCTTTTGAAATTCATACGGTTTTA
Organism: Clostridiales bacterium; assembly: GCA_009774735.1. Classification (GTDB taxonomy): domain Bacteria; phylum Bacillota; class Clostridia; order Oscillospirales; family Acutalibacteraceae; genus Eubacterium_R. The sequence goes on along the minus strand of VSOH01000097.1, from coordinate 2,966 downwards.
ACCTTTACAGCCGGTGGATTCGGTACTTTTGCCTTGTTTGCAATGGTTGATAATATATTGAACAGCTTTTTCTCCAATTTATTCCCGGTATTCATCAGTATCATTGTGTTGTTTTGCTGGCTTTTACTTTTTGAATTATGCTATTCCATTGCACGCTATATCAACAGCGGCAGAAAATTAAGGGATAATTTCCTGACCTATAAGATTTGTGTATTAATTAAAAGGTTTTTCAAATCAATGGTAAAGGCTTTCACATATAAGCCTAAAACAGTAAAAACGAAGTCAATTCTTTTAACTGTTCTGTGGTTTGCTGTTAACCTTCTTGTTATGGGTATTGCATATTTATGTGCATATGATGCAATACCGGTTTCAATATTAATTCTTCTTGCAGATGCAATTGTCAATACGCTGGTTCTTATTAAGGTAATCCGTTATCTTGCTGACCTTGACACAATTATTGATGCGTTCAGTCAGCATCAGGAGCCTGTTGTTGATATTGATTCGCTGCCGAAATCCTTGCAGCTTCTTTCTGAAAGTATGAAGTACACGAATACAGAGCTTCAGAATGCGGTGGCAAAGGCTGTTAAGGATGAAAGGTTAAGAAGTGAACTTATAACAAATGTTTCACACGATTTGAAAACGCCGCTCACATCAATTATTACCTATGTTGACCTGCTTTCAAAATGTGATATTGATGACCCGAAGGCGCTTGAATATATTGCTGTGCTTGATGACAAGGGTGCAAAGCTGAAAAGACTGATTGAGGATTTGATTGAGGCATCAAAGGTTACAAGCGGCAATGTTTCCGTTAATCTTACAACAATCAATTTGTCAGAGCTTTGTCTGCAGTCAACGGTTGACGCTCAGCCTGATT
>VSOH01000097.1:0-2082 GCA_009774735.1 Clostridiales bacterium | reverse complement strand
CGGGTCTTGATCTCATTGTTAAGAACTGCGAAAAACCGCCTGTCATTTCCGCTGACGGTGCAAAAACATTCAGAATTATTGAAAATCTGCTTTCAAATGCAAGGAAATACAGTGCCAAGGCGTCACGAGTTTATGTTGATGTTTACAGTCAGAATGGTTATGGAATATTTGAAATTAAAAACATTTCAGCTCAGGCACTTGATATTTCACCTGACGAGCTGACAGAACGCTTTGTTCGTGGCGACAAGTCGAGAAATCAGGAGGGCAACGGACTGGGATTGTCTATTGCCAAGGAGCTTTGTAAGCTGCAGAATGGTGAGCTTGAGCTGATAATCGACGGTGATTTATTTAAAGCGAGAGTTAAGTTACCCCTTGCTTAGTTAAATTGCAGGGACGGAAATATCCGCCCGCAAATGACCCCCTGTGAATAACAGGGGGTTAATCTTTTTAAAATTTTTGTTGCATTTTCGCTTTCGCAAAAGTATTCATAGTGAAAGGAGGATGAAAATGACCGGTCATAATGAAGAACAGATTAAAATAGTTAAGCGTAACAGCAATATGGTTTATCGTCTTGCTTTTTCTCAAACAAAAAATAAGGAAGATGCGGATGATGTTTATCAGGATGTGTTTTTGAGATACCTTAAAAATAACCCTTGCTTTGAAAGTGCTGAGCACGAAAAGGCATGGTTTATTCGTGTAACGCTAAACTGCTCAAAAACGAGCCTCAAGTCATTCTGGAAAACACGGGTGGCGGAGCTTGACGAAAGCTTTGAAGCAGAGCCTGTAAGCGGTGATGATTTATCCTTTGCGCTGAATAGGCTGTCAAAAAAGCACCGTGCCGTTATTCATCTTTTTTACTATGAGGATATGAGTACTGCAGATATTGCCAATGCGTTAAAGCTGAAAGAGGGCAATGTGCGGATGCTGTTAACAAGAGCAAGGCGAGAGCTTAAGAAAATTTTAGAAGGAGAGGATTGCTTTGAAAAAAGAGTATAAAGAGCTGTTTGACCATATTAAGCCTGACAGTGAGCTTATGTATGATACATTTAATAAGGCAGACGAAAATAAAAAATCTACTGTGTTTATGCCAAGAAAAATTGTGGCAGCCGCTTTGGTAATGGCTGTTCTGGTTGTTGTTGGTGGTTTTGGTATTCATCAGATTAAAGAACCGAAAGCAATTGAGGAGATAGAAAATACCACAGGTATAGTTGGCAATCTCCCGTCAAGTGACTTTTTCACAATCACTGCCTTTGCAAGTGATGATGAGAATGCAGAAATAAAAACGCTTAGCCCTGATGATATTACTTTGATTGATTATAAAATAGAGTTGAGAAAAGACAGTTATGGCTATTATGTTTACAGTGGCACTGATACAAGCCCGGGTTTTCAGGTCAATGCAGATGATATTAAACAGGTGACATTCAAAAGTGAGAATGGTTCGTTTAATTATCTTGATATTCCGTTAATCAGATATAAAGAGAGCCTTGGAGAGTATTATGCTGTCAGAATACCGATTACAAAGGCTGAGGCTAAAGAGTATCTTGATACAATTGAAAGCGGAAATGCTTATCCCGGCTATAAGCAGGAATTTATTCATAATATAATGAACAGCAGGGATTGCTCATCCTATTTTGGTGACAACAGCACTGACCTTGATTTGTATTCTATTGACTATTCCGATGAGTTTGGTGTTGATGAATTTCTCTTTCGCAATAAGGAAGAAGGTCAGCAGTATATGCAGTTTAATAAAAGTGAAATTGCAGCAAAGACATATCCCGGTATTGATGGGGTAGGCAGCGTTTATTATTCTCCGGACCAGGCAATTGAATTTTTGGTCAATAATCCTGAAACACCATACGATGAACTGCCGACAGATGAAATAACGATAATTGTCGAATTTAACAGCGGTCAGACCGTAACGCAAAAACTATCCTGCAGCTTTGCTGCCGACGGAACATTGATGTTCTGTTATATTGACTAATAAAAAAGAACTAACCGTGCGGTTAGTTCTTTCAGTCTGTCGAAAAAGGTCCGGCTTATGCTGGGCTTTTTGTCATATATATGGTAAAATATATGTGGTGA
>VSOH01000096.1 GCA_009774735.1 Clostridiales bacterium | reverse complement strand
ATATTGTTACGTCACAATAAATGCTTTTTTCATACTTTCGTTGTAATAATTTATTCTTTTGCTTTCTTTAAAACGAAAACCAGCCAGCCTTTTTCCTCAAATCGCTCAATAACCTCAAAGCCGTTTTGCGTAAAGGAATACAGCACCTCGTCCTCACGGGTTTCAATGATTCCGCCTGTGATGTAAATACCGTCGTCTGTTAGAAATCTGCCTACATCCTTGTTGAACTCCATAATAATATCGGCAACAATATTTGCAACAACTAAGCTGTATTTTCCGTCAACCTTATCACTTAGATTGCCCTGAACAACATTGAATCTTGTTTCGTCAAAGCCGTTTTCCTTCGCATTTGCTGTTGCTGTTTTAACTGCAAGTGAGTCAATGTCGACACCAAAAGCATTTTTTGCACCAAGAAGCAGGGCGGCAATAGAAAGAATACCGCTGCCGCAGCCGATGTCAAGCACGGTTGAATTTTCATTTACATAATTTTCAAGGGTTTCAAGGCACAGCTTTGTTGTGGGGTGACTGCCTGTGCCGAAGGCAAGTCCCGGCTCAATATGTAAAACCTTTCTTCCGTCTGCATCGTATTCATCCTCCCATGTAGGACGTATGAGCAGCTTTTTGCCTATTGGCATAGGGTGAAAATATTGCTTCCAATTATTCACCCAATCCTCTGTAGCACAGTCTGCTATTTTGATGTCATATGTGATTTGCTGTGCATCAAGTCTTTCCTTGATGAAGGATACAGCCTCCAGTGGATTTTCATGCGGGTTAACATAAACATGAATAATTCCCTTCGTTCTGTCAGCCTTTAAAAGCTCTTCCTCAATCAAATCAATGTGAGCAATTTCCATAACCTCGCCCTCTAAGTCGGAATAATCCTCAATATAAATACCATAGGGGACAACCATATTTGCAATATTGCCTGCAATATCAATATCCTTGGTTTCAACGGTTATTGCAATTTCCGTCCAGCTTTCGTTAACTATATTATCCACATTATTCTCCTAAATTTACTTTGTGTTCTGTTGATGAAAGACCGTGATTAAACAGCTTTCTGTTATCAAGTGCCCATTGCCTTTCCGTGAATGAGCCTGTATTTATTTTGTTTGTTGCGTTGTTGATTTCAAATATTGTAGCATCCAGACTATCCAGTGTTGATAAAATCTCTGCTTCAAGAAACATCGGTCTTACGGGTGAGCCGTATTCAGGTACACCATGGTGTGATAATACCATATGCTCAAGAAGTGTAACCTTTTCATCCTCAATGCCAAGTTCTTTAGCAGTGTCTTCAATATACATTGCTCCTTTAACAAGATGACCGATGAGTTCGCCGCCAATGGTGTAGCCGCTGCAAAGTCCGCTTTTAGCGGTGTTCATTTCAAAGGTTTTTGCAACATCATGCAGTATTGCTCCCGATAAAAGCAGCTCCCTGTTTATATTCGGATAAACCGTGCAGGTTTTCTCAGCCATTTCAACAATGGATGCCGTGTGAAGCATCAGTCCGCCTACAATTGCGTGATGAAGTCTGTAAGCAGCAGGGTAAACCTCCAGCGCTTCGCGGTTATCAAGAAGTATTTTTGATACAATGGATTTTAATACCTCATCAGCAAAATTATTTACCTTTGCAAGCAGCATTGAAAATACAGCCTTGCCGTCATATTCACTGCTCGGAACAAAGCTTGAAATCATTTCATCAGGTGCTTTTTTTATTGTTGTTATATTCAGCTGCGTTTTACCCTTGTAATTATCAACGGTGTAATCAATTTCAATAACGTCGTTTGCTTCAAATTGACCGTTGTTGTCAAATCTCCATATTTTAGCAGGGTATTCTTTTTTATCACTGCCTATTATAATAAGGTCTAAAAAGCCGTTGCCGTTTTTATCCTTTTTTTCTGACAGCTCTTTTATTAATGCAAATGATGCCATAATAAGTTCCTTTCACTGTATAATGTATTTATTATACTATAAATATCTTTTTTATTCAATTATAATGTGAATATTAATTTACGGCAAGGTTAAAAATCTCTGTTATTCTTGACAAAGGCTTTTATCATTGGTATTATAAATCTAATAATGCAAAAGATATTATCTTGTGCTGTAAATGGAGTGAATAATTTGAAGGATATAGATAATCTTTGTTTAAACTGCTTTAATGAACTGACAAGCGGTAATATTTGTGAAAATTGCGGCTATGATAACGATACTCAGCCTGAAATGCTTTATCTTCAGCCGAAAACCATTCTTAATGAACGGTATATTATCGGTGCTGTTTCACATCATGACAGTGATGCCGTTACTTATATGGCTTATGACACACAGCTTGACAATATTGTTGTTGTAAGGGAATTTCTGCCTAAGGGCATAGCGAACCGTCTTGAGGGTAATAACGATATTCATATAAGAGAAAGATACAGAAGCAGTTTTGATAAGTACAAAATTTCTTTTATCAATCTTTGGACTGCAATAATAAAAATGCACAATCTTTCGGCTGTTATAACAACCTATGATGTTTTTGAAGCAAATTCAACAGCCTATGCAGTAATGGAGTATGTTGATTCTATCAGTCTGAGGGAATTTCTGCTCAGAATTCCTGACGGTCATATTACCTGGGAAAAGGCTCAGATTATGTTTATGCCTGTGCTGACTACACTTGAAGCACTTCATTCAAACGGCATAATACACGGCGGTATCTGTCCTGACAATCTAATGCTTTGCCGTGACGGAAAAATCAGATTAAAGGGCTTTTGTATTTCAGAGGCTAATGCCTTTGCATCGGAGCTTGAGTTTAATGTTAATGAGGGTTATACGGCTCTTGAGCAGTATGACAATAACCATAAAATGTGCCCTGCTACTGATATTTATGCTTTTTCAGCCTGTGTGTTCAGAGCATTGGTGGGTCAGAATCCTCCGGATGCTAAATCAAGAGAAATAAATGATAAGCTGATGATTCCGAACAGTATTGCAGAAAATATTCCTACACATATTATTAAGGCGCTTGGGGGCGGTCTGCAGATTTATCCCGAAAGACGTATACAGACAGTAAGCTCTTTCAGGGAATTGCTTAATGCTGCACCATCTGTGCAGGCTGCTGCCGCACAGACAGTTCCGAAAGAAGAGCCTAAGGAAATTTTGCCTGAAAAAGAAGAAAGCTACCAAAGATATCCTTCTGACTATGAACCAGAGGATAAGGGCAGTAAGGGTAAGAAAATAACGATTATTGTTCTGGTTATCTGTATTATTGCCGCTGCTGTTGCAGGTGCAGTTATTCTTACAAGGGGTAACAGTAATAATTCGGATACACCAAGTGAAACGGTTACGCTCGGATCATATGATGTTCCTAATTTTGTTGATGCAGGTTATAACCGCAGTAATGTTGAAAATAACGGTGCATGGAATCAGCAGTTCAAAATTGTTTTTGAGGAAGAGTATTCTAAGGATGCAGCAGAGGGTATCATCTTTAAGCAAAGTGTTAAAGCGGGCGAAACCGTTACTGAGGGCACCGAGATTGTTCTTACCGTAAGTAAGGGGATTGAAACTGCTCCGGTTCCCGATGTGGGCGGATTGCCGCTTGAGGAGGCTAAGAAAAAGCTTGAGGAAGCAGGCTTTACCGTTTCAACAGTTGAGATTTATAATGATATGGGTTATGCTGTTAATACTGTAAAGCAGAACCATGGTATGGCACCTGCAGGCGGTGAAACTGTCGCTAAGGGGGAAGAGGTTATTCTTCAGGTTTATGGTGAAATTATAACGACTACCGAACCTGAAACAACCGAGCCGACAAGTGAAAATGAATAAAATGAGAACGTCAGACAGTTATGCTGTCTGACGTTTTTTTTAGATGCAGTCGATTTTAATTGTTTCTTTTTTCCATGTCGGTAAGGGGTGATTGCAGGTGAATTCTTTTATTGTTATGTTTTCAGCATGTCTTATCCAAAGTGCGTAGGCGGGAAGATTTCTGAATCTCCAGCATTCGGGGTACACTGTGACATATTCGGGAATAAATAATCTTTTGTCAACAGTTTCGGGTATATCGGCATAATTAAGAACTATATTTTCAAGAGTAACATTTTTAACTCTTTTAATTTTATGATTTTGTTTATAGCCTGCAATCATTATAGGCAGTTCAACACCGTCGGCTTTCATATCAGAAATGCAAATGTCTTTGATTTCACTTGTTCCGTCAAAGAGGTGTTTGTCCGTTTCTCCGCCTTTTTTTGCTTTTGCGCCGAATTCAATGGCATTGGCACTTTGCGTGTTTACTTCTGCAGCTCGGTTTCTGTTACCGAGTCTTATAAAAACAGGGCAGGTGCATCTGTCCATAGTAATGTTTTTTATGTCAACATCTGACAGCTTTGTGCCGTCGCAGGCTTCAAGTGAAATTCCTGAAACAGAGCCGGGATATAAATCTGTCATAAAAAGTCTGCAATTGTTAATACTTATATTGCTTATATCATAAGTTGTTTCAGTTTCGACCTTTATGGCATTTGTCCTGCTGATTATTTCACAGTCGGTAATCGTTATATTGCTCATAGGGGCAGTGTTGCCAAGCCATATTGCATTTTTTATGACTATTCCGTCATCTGCAGTTGAAATAAAGCAATGGTTAATGCTTATATTACTTGACCCTGCAAGGTCTATGCCGTCGGCATTTGCTACATTTCTGTTGTTATTGATTACAAAATCCGATATATTAATTTTATTACAGTTTGAAAGCTTGAAGGTCCAGTAGGCACTGTTTTCAATAATAATGTTTTTTACAGTTACATTATTGCAGTTTGTTAATGATACAGGACCGCCGTATTTGCTTTCGTGAGCAAAGCGGAGCTGTGAGCGGTAGTCACGGCGCATTTCTATAACGTCAATATAATCGGCAGGCTTTGTATTGTTGTTTTCGGCAACAGGCTTTCTGCCGAAAAGATGACCATTGCCGCAGATTTTACCTCCGCCGGTGATTGTGATATTACTGCAGTTTTCTGCATATACAATTGCTCTGTGTTTTTCATAGCCCTTGCCGGTTTTGTTTGAAATGATTGATGAGTCATCGCTGATAAACAGCGTAACATCCGATTTGAGGACAATTGTTGTTGTTACATATTCACCGCCTGTTATTAAAACAGTTCCGCCGTTTTTTGAAGCAGCGTCAATAGCAGCATTGATAAACGGTGCATTGTCTGCTTTGGCAGTATCTGCACCGTAATCATTTATATTATAAATATTTTTTTCGGGTACAGCTTGCTTTTTTATGTAATTCTCAATAGGGTAGTAGGAGGAAAAATCATATTCCCTGACCTTTGTATAAGGGTCACCCTCAGTGACTCTTAAATCCTTACCGAAAAGCAGGGTGTTAAGCTTGTCATATAAATTGCGTTTTTTCTTTGTCATAAAAACGCCTTGGTTTTTATTGCCCAAATATTATACCAAATTTTAGGTGCAATGTAAATACTGTTATTTGTTTATAAAATAGTATATAATTAAATTACAGGGAATAGTTTTAATCCCTGATTTCACAGCAAAGGAATGATATTATGATTAACATTGCAGCGAGAGGCTTTGAATTAAAGCAGGGAGCTAAGGACGGTATTGACAAGGAGCTTAAGAGAATTGAAAAAATGCTGCCGGATTCAGCAGCATTTGACGTAACATTAGCTAAGAAAAAGGATGGCTATAAGTGCGATATAACAGTTTTGAATATTGGTTCATTTGTAAAGGGTGAAGCAACGGCAGATCGAATTGAGCCGGCAGTTGATATGGCAGTTGATGACCTGAAGCGTAAGCTAAGAAAGCTCAAAACCTTTCTTGTGGATAAAAAAAGAAAGGGCGGTATTGATGAAATTGCTGTTGCAATGGAGTCATTTGACGAAGAAGCTTCAATGGAGAACTTTGAGCAGTTTGATTCAGGCTCTGTTGAAATAAGAAGAAAGAAAACTATTTCTCCGCAGATGATGACGGACGATGAAGCAATCGTACAGATGGAAATGCTCGGTCACAGCTTTTTCGTTTATCTTGGTATTGACGGTGAAACAAAGATTGTTTACAATCGCCATAAGGGTTATGGATTGTTAATTTGTGAATAAAGAAAAATATGAAACAAGAAGAAATATCGGTAATGATATTTCTTCTCAGCGTGTAGAAAAAGTCAGATTACAAATTCTACACGCTGGCAGATGTTGAGAAATGGAGCTGAATTTTGCATTT
>VSOH01000095.1 GCA_009774735.1 Clostridiales bacterium | reverse complement strand
GCTTTTATAGTACATATATTATTCAGCAATTTTTTTAATTGCCTCAAAGGTTTCAACGCTGATGATATGCTCAATACGGCAGGCATCCTCAACAGCAATATCCTCAGGCACACCAAGACTTATAAGCCATTTGGACAGGGTTGTGTGTCGTTCATACATTTTTTCTGCAATTTCCTGCCCTTTATCAAGAAGAGTAATATAGCCGTTTGAATCAACATCAATAAAGCCGTTTTCCCTTAAATTCTTCATTGCAACGCTGACACTGGGCTTTGAAAAATCCAGTTCATTGGCAATATCAATTGAACGGACAGAGCCTTTTTTATTTTTAATCATCAATATTGTTTCAAGATAATTTTCAGCACTCTCGTGAATCTTCATACAATTACACCTCATTTTAGTTTTTTCAGTATAACATATATAGAAGTAATTTTCAAGCAATCGGAATAATATAAATAAATGAAAAAATATTTTCAAATCCGGTATTGACAAAACAGTTAGTTAGTGCTAACATATACGTGGTTAGAAAAAGCTAACTGTACCAATGACTAAAGGAGTGATATTATGATGCCGCTGACATTTGCAGATTTGAATAAAGAAATGATAATAAAAAAAATCGGTGGCAATGCCGAGGTTAAGGCTCACCTTGCAGACCTTGGATTTGTTGTTGGTGGAGCAATAACAATTGTTTCATCACTCGCAGGCAATTTAATAGTCAATGTCAAAGGTGCGAGGGTTCCATCGGCGAAGCTATGGCAATGAAAATATTTGTATAATCAATAACACATAGGAAGGATAATGTTATGACTCTTAAAGAAGTTAAAGTTGGTGCAAGCTGTAAGGTTAAACGCATTAATGGCGAAGGTGCATTAAAGCGCAGAATTATGGATATGGGTATCACAAAGGGTGTTGAAATCTATGTCAGAAAGGTTGCTCCTCTTGGTGATCCTGTTGAAATCACTGTTCGCAACTACGAATTATCACTTCGTAAGGCAGATGCCGAATTAATTGAGGTTGAATAAAAATTAAGGGAGCTATTCCCTTAAATTTTTATTTAAGAGTTAGTCGTCACTAATTTATAAATTTGAAAGGAAATACATACAATGGGAATTAAAATTGCACTTGCCGGCAATCCAAACTGCGGTAAAACAACCCTGTTCAATGCATTGACAGGCTCAAACCAATATGTTGGTAACTGGCCCGGTGTTACTGTTGAAAAAAAAGAGGGCAAGCTGAAAAAGCGTAATGATGTAATTGTTACTGACCTTCCGGGTATTTATTCACTGTCACCATACACAATTGAGGAAATTGTGGCAAGAGATTATTTGGTTGAGGAAAAACCGAACGCTATTCTGAACATCGTTGACGGAACAAATATTGAAAGAAACCTTTATCTGACAACACAGCTTATTGAGCTTGGCATACCTGTTGTAGTGGCAATCAATATGATGGATATTGTTGAAAAAAGCGGCGATAAAATCCGTATTGACGAATTGTCACACCAGCTCAGATGCAAGGTTGTTGAAATTTCTGCATTAAAAGGCACAGGTATTGCTGATGCAATCAATGCCGCTATTGATGCAGCAAGTCAGCCTGCAACCATACCTCGCCACTGCTTCAGCGGTGTTGTTGAACACGCACTGGCACACATTGAGGAGGCGGCAGTTCACGATATGCCTGCTGCACAGCAACGTTGGTATGCAGTCAAAATTTTTGAGGGTGATCCGAAAGTACTCGAACAAATCAATCTCGATCCGGTGATTTTAGAGCATATAAGCGGTGATATTAAAGCAGCTGAGGAAGAGCTTGATGACGATGCTGAAAGCATTATTATTAACGAAAGATATGTCTATATTGAATCTGTAATAAAGAAATCATATAAGAAAGCAAATGAAGGCAAGCTTTCAATATCAGATAAAATAGATAAAGTCGTTACCAACAGATGGCTTGGACTTCCGATATTTGCACTTGTAATGTTCCTTGTTTACTATATATCCATGTCAACAGTCGGTGGTATGGCTACTGACTGGGTAAATGACGTGGTATTCGGTTCTGTTGACGACGGAGGATGGATTCCTACGCTCTTTGACAAGCTGCTCACATCAATCGGATGTGCCGACTGGCTGTATTCATTGATTATTGACGGTATTATTGCAGGTGTTGGTGCTGTTTTAGGCTTTGTTCCACAGATATTTGTCCTGTTCATTTTCCTTGCATTCCTTGAGGGATGCGGTTATATGAGCCGTGTTGCATTTGTTATGGACAAAATCTTCCGCAATTTCGGATTATCAGGAAAATCATTTATTCCTATGCTTATCGGTACAGGCTGCGGCGTTCCGGGAATTATGGCATCACGAACCATAGAAAATGAACGTGACCGTCGTATGACAATCATGACAACCACTTTTATTCCCTGCAGTGCAAAAATGCCAATCATCGGACTGATTGCCGGTGCCTGCTTCGGTGAATCAGGACTTGTAGCAACATCTGCTTATTTCATCGGTGTTGCGGCAGTAGTTGTTTCGGGAATAATTCTTAAAAAGACTAAAATATTCTCAGGCGAGCCATCACCATTTGTTATGGAGCTGCCTGCTTATCATATGCCGACAGCAAGCTCAGTGCTGCGTTCAATGTGGGAGCGTGGCTGGTCATTCATCAAAAAAGCAGGAACCGTTATTGCACTTTCCACAATCGTTATCTGGTTCTTACAGGCATTCACATTTGAAGGCGGTCTGCATATGACTGACGATATGGATACATCTATTCTCGCTTACATCGGTAAGGCTTTTGCCTGGTTGTTCATACCACTGGGCTGGGGCGGATGGAGAACAGCAGTTGCTACTGTTACAGGTCTTATTGCAAAAGAAAATGTTGTCAGCTCCTTTGGTATTCTTTATCAATATGCCGGTGAGCTTTCTGAAAACGGTGACGAAATCTGGGCGGCATTCTCTCAGAATCTTTCAGAGCTTTCAGGCGGTCACCCTGCCCTTGCAGCATATTCATTCCTCATCTTCAATCTTCTTTGTGCGCCTTGCTTCGCAGCAATCGGTGCAATTAAAAGAGAAATGAACAATGCAAAATGGACTTGGTTCGCCATCGGATACCAGTGCGGATTCGCTTATCTTGTTTCACTTATCGTATTCCAGTTAGGCTGTCTGTTCGCAGGTGATGTAAACGTTATCGGTCTGATAGCAGCAGTCATTGCACTTGTAGGAATTATCTATATGCTTGTAAGAAAGAACAAGTATGACGAAAACAAGCTGACTGTAAGCACAAAGAAAAAAACTGCAGTTAAGAAATAAACGAGGAGTTTCAGATGTTAACTTTATTAAAAGCACATATTGGTACAATCGTTGTTGTGCTGATTTTAGTTTTAATAGTTGCACTTATTATTAAAAACATCATCAAGGATAAAAAGGCAGGCAAAGGCACCTGCGGCGGTGACTGCAGTCACTGTCAGGCAGGCTGTATACACAAGAACTAAATTCAGTATAATATAGAAAAATCCGTCGGTATTTGTTATAATAAATACCAACGGATTTATTTTTTATGGAGGCTTTATAATTAAAACAGTTTTATTTGACCTTGATGATACAATATTTGACTTTAAAAAGAGTGAGCGTACTGCATTAACCAAAACGCTTGTTAAACTTGGAATTGAACCGAATGATTACATAATAAACCAATACAGCAAATATAACATTTCACAGTGGAAAAGACTGGAGCTTGGTGAAATCAGCCGTGAGGAGGTTAAGGTGAACAGATACAAGCTTCTTTTTGATGAGCTGAACATTAACACATCACCCCTGCTTGCCACATCCATATATGAGGAAAATCTTGCGGTAGGTCACTTTTTCATTGACGGTGCAGTGAATATGCTTGAGAGCATTTATAATGATTATGACCTTTACCTTGTATCAAACGGTGCAAAAAAGGTGCAGGACGGCAGACTTTCGGGTGCAGGGATTTCACACTGCTTTAAGGATATTTTCATTTCAGAAGTAGTCGGTCACGAAAAGCCGAGCATTAAATTTTTCAATTATTGCTTTGACAAAATACCGAATTTCACGAAAGATAATGCAATCATCATCGGTGACAGCCTGTCAAGCGACATCAAGGGCGGTATCAATGCAGGGATTAAAACAGTGTGGTTTAATCCGCACTATGATAAAAACACAAGCAGCATCAGACCTGACTATGAAATTCATCATCTTGACGAAGTCATAAAAACATTAAATAAAATATATTGATAATCATAACCACCCATCAAACGGGTGGTTATGATTATACTATATCCGCTAAGGTTTTTTTTGAAAGAAAATCACTGATTAATTGATCAAGCTCGCACCACATTTTGTTTGTTTTACAATTTGGTGCATTATCGCAAAAGCCCTCCTCAACACAGTTAACAGGTACAAGACTGCCCTCGGCAACCTTTAAAATTTCAAACAACGAATAATCCTCAGGCTCCCTGTTCAGTCGGTAACCGCCGTTTTTACCACGGGTGCTCTCCAACAAGCCTGCCTTATTCAGTGAAGAAACAATAATTTCAAGGTATTTGATGCCCATATTTTTATGCGCTGCTATATCCTTCAGCGAAACTACACTTTCATCCTGATGTTCTGCAATGTAAGTCATAATCATAAGAGCATATCTGCCCTTGGTTGAAATCATCATTGCTCGTCACCTCCGAAATAGGCCTTGGCAATTCTTACACTTTCCATAGCATCCTTGGCATAATAATCGGCATGAATCATTTTAGCATATGATTTTGTGAGCACCGCACCGCCAACCAATACCTTCGCATCTGTATTTTCGTGAACAAGCTTAATTGTTTTTTCCATATTAGGAACAGTTGTTGTCATCAATGCAGAAAGGCACACAAGCTTGCAATTATGCTGAATTGTTTCTTCAAGCACCTTTTCACACTTAACATCCTTGCCAAGATCAATAACATCAAACCCGTAGTTTGACAAAAGCACCTTAACAATATTTTTACCTATATCGTGAATATCCCCCTCAACAGTTGCAATAACAATTTTATTTTCACTTTCCTGTTTTTCACCTGCAAGAGTCAGGTGCATCTTTATTTCATCAAATGCCGCCTTTGCAGAATCAGCACTCATAAGAAGCTGCGGCAGGAATATTTTATTTTTTTCAAAGCCATCACCGACAACGTCAAGTGCGGGGATAATATAGTCGTTAATAACGTCAAGGGGAGCAGTATTTTTTAAAAGCTCTTTTGCACAGTCCCCTGCTTCGCTTTTCATACCCTTGATAATTGCAGTTTTTAAATCAAATGACCCGCTGCTGACAGGAGCAAGCCGTGTTTCGGCAGCATTTTCAATATACTCTGCACAGTTATCATCAAAGCCTCTGAGTGCATTAAATGAATAATATGCATTCATCATGGAATCACTGAGCGGATTGATAATACCCGCTGAAAGTCCGTTTTCAAGAGCAAGAGTATAAAATGCTGTATTAACTGCCTCTCGATTCGGCAGACCAAAGCTGATGTTTGACACACCTAAAACAGTAGCTACACCAAGCTCATTTCTGATATAGTTAACAGCCTTTAAGGTTTCGATGGCATTATTCTTGTCCGTTGAAATAGTCATAACAAGGGCATCCACAACCAAATCCTTTTTGTCGCCACCATATTCGGCTGCAGTCTTGATTATTTTTTCAGCTATGGCAATTCTGCCCTCTGCGGTAGCCGGAATACCGTTTTCATCAAGACAAAGGCATACAACAACACCACCGTATTTTTTTATAAGAGGGAATACCTCCCTCATTGAGGAAGCCTTGCCGTTAACCGAGTTAACCATAGGCTTACCATTATAAATACGCATTGCAGCCTCAAGTGCCAATGGGTCGGAGCTGTCAAGCTGCAAAGGCAGCGAAAGTACACTCTGAAGATTATATACAGCATCCTTAAGCCACTTAACCTCATCAATTTCAGGTAATCCAACATTAACATCAAGGATATGTGCACCCTTATCCTTCTGTGCAAGTCCTTCTTTAATGACATAATCAATATCGTTATTTCTGAGTGCTTCTTTGAAAAGCTTTTTGCCTGTAGGATTAATTCTTTCACCAATAACAACAGGCTTATCACCGATAGTAACCGCTGTGGAATAGGATGAAACAACAGTGTCATTTTTCTTTTCGGGAATGCTGTCAACAATATTTTTACAACGCTCAATCATAGCATTTATATGAGCAGGAGTTGTTCCGCAGCAACCGCCGAGAT
>VSOH01000094.1 GCA_009774735.1 Clostridiales bacterium | reverse complement strand
GTTTTGGAAGAGTATTTTTGTAAAACACTTGAAAAATTGTATTCAAAAATGTAAAATAATAAATGAAAATATTATGAAAGGGAGGAATAAAATGATCTGGACACTTAAAAAATGCTGGTATAGAATTTATCAAAGCGTATTTAAGGTTGCAATGTGTCTTATGGATTGGTCTTCTCCGGAGCTTTTAGAAGGCGCCGGCAGCATTCTGAAGCTTCCGCAGTTCATTAAGAGCAAGGGCATAAATAAGGTACTCGTTGTAACAGATAAAGGTTTGATGGGTCTTCATCTTCTTGATCCTATGTTTGAGAAGCTTGACGAAGTCGGTGTTGATTATGTTGTTTATGACGGCGTTCAGCCAAACCCTACAATTCCTAATATCGAGGATTGTAAGGATATGTATGTTAAGAACGGCTGTCAGGGCATCATCGCTTTCGGCGGCGGTTCACCAATGGACTGTGCCAAGGCTGCTGCTGCAAGAGTGGTAAGACCGAATAAGACTGTCAGACAAATGCGTGGTCAGCTTAAAGTACGCAAAGCATTACCGCCGTTCTTTGCAGTTCCTACTACTGCAGGTACCGGCTCTGAAACCACTGTTGCTGCAGTTGTTTCAGACCCTGAAACACACGAGAAGAACGCGATCAACGATACCTGTCTCAGACCGAAATATGCAGTGCTTGACCCTGAATTAACAGTCGGTCTTCCGCCGCATATTACATCTACAACAGGTATGGATGCGCTCACGCATGCTGTTGAAGCCTATATAGGCCGAAGCAATACGAAGGATACTATCCGTGAAGCAGAAGAAGCTACAAAGCTTATTTTTGCTAATATTGAAACAGCATATGCAGACGGCAAAAATATTGAAGCAAGACAGAATATGCTCAAGGGCTCATTCCTTGCAGGTCGTGCATTTACACACGCTTATGTTGGCTATGTTCATGCGATTGCACATAACCTCGGCGGTCTTTACGGCACGCCTCACGGTCTTGCAAATGCAGTTATTTTACCGTATGTTCTTGATTATTATGCAGATGCTGCATATCCGAAGCTTGCCAAGCTGGCTGATTTAGTCGGTATCGGCAATGGTCTTGATACTGCAGGAAAGGGAAGAGCATTTATTGATGCAATCAGAACTTTGAATAAGAATATGAATATTCCTGAAAAGTTTGATTTCATTAAGGAGGAGGATTTGCCGCTGCTCGTTGAGCGTGCACTTAAAGAAGGTAATCCGCTTTACCCTGTACCGAAAATTATGGATAAGAAGGACTGCGAAGCAGTAATTCGTTCATTTATGGCATAATTCAAATACTTATAAAAAAGCAGTCACGTCCCCGTGACTGCTTTTTGTGCTTTTTATGATTACATTTATTGCAATATTTTTTCCAATCATATATAATAAAAATATCTATAATTGGGAGGCTGTCTGTATGCATTACAATATTAAAACAGATAATTACAAAAATTTTTCAAAATTCAGCGAGAATATTATGTTCCCGCGTTCATATTTCATTCCTTTTTCGTCACTTAAGGAGCTTGATGGCACTGACATAAGAAATGAGCGTTACAGCTCATCAATGGTTGACTGTCTTTCGGGTGAGTGGGATTTTATTTATTATAAAAACTGTCTTGATATTCCGTCAGATTTTGATACAGACAAAATCGGTTTTGATAAGGTGAATGTTCCGTCTGTATGGCAGCATACAGGATATGAGCCGCCTTACTATGTTAATCAGCGTTATCAGTTCAAACCAAATCAGCCTGAAATTCCTGAGGACTGCCCTGCAGGTGTTTACAGAAAAATGATTCATATTGAGGATGCATCACTGAACTATTACATCAGCTTTTTAGGTGTTGCAGGGGGCTTTGACCTTTTCTGCAACGGCAAATATGTTGGCTACAGTGAAGGCAGCCACAACGCCTCACAATTTGAACTGAATGAATTTGTCAATGAGGGTGAAAATGAACTTATTGTTGTTAACTATAAGTGGTGCAACGGTACATATCTTGAGGCACAGGATATGTTCAGATGCAACGGTATTTTCCGTGATGTTCTGCTTTACAAAACAGGTGCAAATTCAATTTATGATTTTGAACTGAAAACTGAATATATCACTGATAAAAAATATAAGCTTGAAATCAAGCCTTCATTGAAGCTTACCGATGACTGTCAGTTCACTGCCTTTTTATATGATGACGGCAAGCTGATTGCATCAAATTCCATTGAGGTTACACCGAAAGAAATTGACAAAGTATCATTTGAGTCACTTGATGTCAGTGAATGGTCTGCTGAAATACCGTATCTCTATGACCTTATTATTACACTTTCACAGGGTGAGGATATTATTGAGGTTGTAAAGAAAAATATCGGCTTTAAGCATATTGATATTCAGGGAAATGTGTTTAAGTTCAATAATCAGCCGATTAAGCTTTTGGGTGTTAATCATCATGACACCAATCCCAAAACAGGCTATGTAATGACTGTTGAGGATATGGAAAAGGACGTAAGGTTGGTTAAGGAGTATAACGGCAACTGTGTGCGTACCTCTCACTATCCTCCCGACCCGTCTTTCCTTGATTTATGTGATGAATACGGAATTTATGTTGTTGATGAGGCAGATATAGAAACACACGGACTGGAGGCTGAAACCCTTCAGCGAGGTGCATGCTCCCATAATCCGAAGTGGCAGAAGCATTATTGGGACAGAGTTTACAGAATGTTTGAGCGTGATAAAAATCATCCGAGCATCACAATGTGGTCACTTGGCAATGAGGCTCACGGCTATTTAAATCAGGACTACTGTTATAATGAACTGAAAAAATTAACTTCTATTCCTATTCATTATGAAGGTGTATGCAGAACAAAGCGCTGGGCATATGATGTTCTGTCACAGATGTATACGGCACCCGGAATATGCGAAAAGATTGCAAACGGCAGCGGTTTATCATCAAAGTATTATAAAAAACCGTTTTATCTTTGTGAGTATGCGCATGCTATGGGTGTAGGTGCAGGTGAGCTTGAAAGGTATGTTAAATGCTTTTACAGCTCAGCCAATATGATGGGCGGCTGTATCTGGGAGTTTGCAGATCATGCCGTTTACCACAATGATGGTGATTATGAATATACCTACGGCGGTGATCATGGCGAATGGAAGCACGATAGTAATTTCTGTGTTGACGGTCTGTTCTTCCCTGACAGAACACCGCATTCAGGTGCTTTGCAGATGAAGGCTTGTTACCGTCCTGTAAGAGCAAAGAGAATAAACAACAATACATACAGCTTTTTTAATCACAGATATTTTGAAAATGCAGTGTTTACTGTTAAATATTCAGTGCTTGAAAATGGTGAGCTTACTGAAAACGGCGAATTTGATCTTGATATTCAGCCGCAGCAGGCATATGAGGTTAAGCTTGATAATATAAGCTTTAACAGTAAAAATAATACTGTTATTCAATTTGAATATTTTGACAATGATTTTGCTGTTGCAGGTGAGGAGATTGAGCTTTCCTCAGGTAAATTGCCGTTTGACAGCAGGGGCAGAACTGCACCGAGGGTGCAGGCAAGCGAAAAGAGGCTGTTTATCTATTTTGATAATGGCTCTATGATTTTTGATAAGAATACCTGCTGTATTGATTCTTATACTATAAACGGAAGAGAGATGTTTAATCAGCTCCCGGATGGTAATTTTAAGGGGCTTGGTTTACAGTTTTACCGTGCACCGCTTGATAACGATATGTATATTAACAAAATCTGGGATAAGCTCAGACTCGATAATACATATTCTGTAAACCGCGGATGTACCTGTAATGAAAACAGTGATTGCTTTAAAATAAGCTTTAAATCTACTGTTCAGACCTCCAATAAGAAAAAGGTTGCGGCAGTACAGATTACATATAGTATTTACAGTGATGGTACTGTAAAAGCTGACTATAATATTTTATCCGGCGGAAGAGTAGCTATGATACCTCGTTTTGGCGTTCAGCTCGAATTGAAAAAAGAATTAAATGAGGTCCGGTATCTTGGTTTAGGTCCTGTGGTTAATCTTCCTGATTTTAAAGAGCATGCTTTGACAGGTATTTATGATAATACTGTGCAGGGAATGTATGAGAATTATATTATGCCCCAGGAAAGTGCAACAAGATGCAGCACAAGATTTGCACAGGTAACTGACAAGAACGGAACAGGTCTTAGATTTGATGCTGTTAACAAGCCGTTTGTTTTCAGTGCAGCACCGTTCACTCCCTGGCAGTGTGCAAAGGCAAAGCACAGGGATGATTTAACTGATAATACAGTTTGCATTAATCTTGATGCAGAGGTTATGGGTGCCGGTTCAAATGCCTGCGGTCCTAAGCCGGCAAAAGAGTATTGTCTTGGCAGCCTGCAGGGAAAGACCTTCAGTTTTGTTATGAGCCCTGTTTTCGGCAGTGATGACAGTGAAGAAGAGTAAATGATTTCAGCGTTTTACCTTTGGAGGTAACAATGAGAATTTTAACGGCTAAACAGATTAAAGCAGTTGAGGAAAGTGCATTTCAAAATGAGTTTACCGAAGAGGGACTTATGAAATGTGCAGGTACAGCCTGTTTTAACAAAATAGTAAAAAAGTATGGTGACGCACTGAAAAGCAGCAGTGTGGCAGTGCTGTGCGGTAACGGTAAAAATGCAGGTGACGGCTTTGTCATTGCAAGACTGCTGTGTGATATAGGTGTTGATGCAGTTATTGTTATTGCCGATAAAATGCCTGAGCTGAGAGAGCCGCTGATGTATTATAACGAAGCACTTGAGAACGGAGTTAAATCAGTTGCTTTTGATGATTATAATTTTGATTGCGGTTTTATTGTTGATTGTCTGTTCGGTATCGGCTTTCACGGAGAAGCAAGAGCACCGTTCGATGCAGTTTTTAATGCTGTTAATGCGGCAGGTGCAGTTGTTATAAGCATTGATACGCCAAGCGGTACTGATGCCACAACAGGTGAGGTTATCAATGCGGTGAAGGCAGATTATACTATTGCAATATCAACACTGAAATATGCTCACGTTCTTCCTCCTGCAAACGAATACTGCGGTGAGGTGTCCGTTGTGAATATCGGTATACCTGAAAAGTACTATGACGAGGATTGTGCACATACAATCACCTCGGCGGATGTTAAATCGGGATTTGCAAAAAGAACTAAAAATTCACACAAGGGCAGCTTCGGCAGACAGCTTAACATTTGCGGGTCTTATCATATGCCCGGAGCATCGGTGATTTGTGCGAAAGCAGCACTTAAGACAGGTGTGGGGTTTCTTGAATGTGTTTTTCCTAAATCTTCCTATCCGGTTATGACTTCTCATTTAATTCAGCCGATTTTTAAACCTGTATGTGAAAACGAAAGCAAGACAATATCAATCGGTGCGATGAATGATGTTACTGAGTCACTTAATCGTGCCGATGCTGTGGCAATCGGCTGTGGTATAGGAAACAACGACGATACACAGGTTGTAACTGCACAGGTCATAAAAAGCTCATTGGTACCTGTTGTTTTGGATGCTGACGGTATTAATTCGGTGGTGCCCTTCATAGATATTATTAAGGACAAAAAAGCACCTTTGGTTATTACGCCGCACCCTGCTGAAATGGCACGCCTTATCGGTGAAAGCACTGAATATGTGCAGTCAAACAGAATTGCGGCTGCAAAGGCTTTCGCCGAAGAAAATGACTGTGTAGTTGTTTTAAAGGGTGCAAACACTGTTGTTACTGACGGCAGACAGGTGTTTGTTAATACCACAGGCAATGCAGGAATGGCAATGGGCGGTACCGGTGATATGCTTACAGGCATGCTGACATCTTTTATTGCGCAGGGACTTTCTCCGCTTCAGGCGGCAAAATCAGCAGTTTATATTCACGGGCTTTGCGGTGATATAACTGCCGAGGAGCTTTCACAAAGAGGAATGACCGTTGATGATATGCTTTCGCTTTTAGGTGCTTTAATGTCAAATTTTGAATAGGACTGATGCACTTGAAAAGGTTAATGCCCATTTTATTAATAATGCTTTTATTCACAGGCTGTGAAGTAAAAGAATATACCCCCGAAATACCTATGTCCTTTACACAAAAGGCTAAGGTTATGTCGGGGGATTTTTCGTTTGAATGCGAAATTTGTAAAACGGAAAACGAAGTTAAAACAACTGTATCCTCTACCGCTGCAAGCGGTATGGTTATGACATATGACGGCGAGGTGCTTAATTTTAACTATCGTGAATATTCATATGATATAGACGG
>VSOH01000093.1 GCA_009774735.1 Clostridiales bacterium | reverse complement strand
AAATCAATTATAGAAAGGGGTGATAACACAACAATATGATAACAATATTAAGAGAAGGAATTTTAAAATTAGAATTTGCAGCATTGGTACTTTACGCAATAATAATGATTGCAAAAAAAATCAAACTGAATAAACTATTATTTAATTTATCTTTCGGTCTCTATTTATCTTTAATAATTGCTATTTGCTTTTTCCCGATAGAAATCGGGAAAATCGGAGAAGATACATTGAATAACTATATTCCGTTTAAAAGCATTATTGAAAGCATTTCGGAATCGGTAAGAGACGGTACACCGTATGGTCTTGTATCGGTTTTGGGAAATTTTGTTATGCTGATGCCTTTAGGATTATTTTTTACTTATTATATAAAAGATTTCAACAGACGGTTACTGTGCATAGTTTTATTTTCCGTCGGTATAGAAACCATACAGTATATAATCGGAATTTTAATCGGTTACAATTACAGATGCATTGACATTGACGACGTCATTCTGAATGTTACAGGCGGAATATTAGCCTGTTTTTTATTTAAATTTGTTAGAAATAAATTACAAAAACAAAATCCGTGAATAAAAAGTCACAGACAGTCTATACTATCTGTGACTTTAATTTTTGGAGTGATTAAAATGAAAATAGTCAATAACATAGCCTTAATTTTAAATATCATAGGCGGTATCAACTGGGGACTTATCGGATTGTTCAAATTCGATTTAGTCGCATGGATCTGCGGCGGTCAGGATTCTGTATTTGCAAGAATTATTTACTGCATCGTAGGACTTGCTGCAATCTGGTGCATCAGTCTGCTGTTTAACGGCAGGACCGCAGAAAGAGATTAATTGGTTCAAACCGCCTGCTTCATCATTTCGGTTTTAATCTTATCAAGTATCTTTTTTTCAAGACGGCTGATATATGACTGGGATATGCCAAGACGGTCAGCAAGCTGCTTCTGGGTATGACTTTCAGTACCATTTAACCCAAAGCGCATAATCATCAAATTTCTTTCTTTTTCAGGCAGAGCGTTTACTGTTTTTAGCAGTAGACGCTTTTCGTCTGTATACTCAATCGGCTCAAAAACATCATCCGGCTCTGTTCCCAAAACATCACGCAGTGTAAGCTCATTGCCGTCCCAGTCAACGGAAAGAGGCTCATCAAAGCTCATTTCCGCTTTCATATTATTAACCTTTCTAAGATGCATAAGAATTTCATTTTCAATGCAGCGTGAAGCATAGGTTGCAAGCTTGATATTTTTTTCGGGATTAAAGGTTTTAACTGCTTTCATAAGACCGATTGTTCCGATAGATACAAGATCCTCGGTTGAGGTTGTTTTAGATTCAAATTTTTTTGCAATATATACAACAAGTCTCAGATTATGCGTAATAAGCAAATCCCGGTTTGAGTTATTGCCCTGTGATAACTCCTGCATAATTTTCTGCTCTGCTTCCTTTGACAGCGGAGGCGGCAGCGTTTCAGGTCCGTTTATGTAATAGCATTTCTGCTTTTTAAACAATCTTAAAAGTAATTTTTTAATTTTTTTTAACACAAATATCACCTCAAATATTTAATAACTGCGGATTAAGTATAGCTGAAAATTCCTTTGAGTCTACACTTCCTGCGGCAATATAAACGCTGTCACATTCAAAGGATTTTTTACCGTTTGAAATGATAACCTTATCAGGTTTAAATGCCTGAAGCATCCCCTCACCTCCCACTGTGTTATATGGTATAATACGCTGCGGCTCAAAATCAATTTTGCTTTTGTCCACAATAATTACAGGATAATCGGAAAACGGTTCTTTAAGCTTATTACCGCTGTCCAGAAAAGCAAACAAATGTATACTTTGCTCACCGGTTACAATTGTCAATGAATAAATTTCTTTTTTTGAAATTGTGTAATTATAAATTTTTATTATACATATAGAAATTACATAAGCTGCCAAAGCAAGCAAAAGAAGAGTACCTGCCGGGATTGAAAAATAAGGTATGCCGTTATTAACAACAATCCCCTTTGGCTTTATCCAAAACCAAAGAGCAAGAATTATTCCGAGAAAAAGCATATTTGAAAAATAAAAGCAGGCAAGCGTTTTTAAAAATACTGTCAGCCTTTTTATATTAAAAGAAGCTGCTACTATCAGCATTGACACAAAAAGCTTACCGATAAGCGAAACAAAAAAATTCAGATCCGGTGCAAGTATAACAAGTGAATAGACGCCTCCGATTAAAGCCCCAAAAAGCAGTCTGCCTGCTTTTGATGTAAACTTAACAAGAGATTTTGTGAGAAGCAGCAAAAGATATGTAATAAAAAAGTTAAGTACAAACAGAACATCAACATATATAGTCAAAACAAACCCCCACTACTGATTATACTCAGCAATGGGGGTTTAATTTGTCACAATTAATCTTCTATTTCAATTGTTTCAATAACAACGTCATAAACAGGCTTATCTGCCATACCGGTTCTTGTAGCGGCAATATCCTCAAGAACGTCACAACCATCGGTAATCATACCGAAAACGGTGTGATGAAAATCAAGCCAGGGCGTTCCGCCGACCTCTTTATACTTATCAATAACCTCCTGTGGATAGCCGTTATCCTTCAATCCCTCCATCTGTGAAAGAAGTGAATCAGGAACTGACTTAGCCTGCACAACAAAGAACTGTGAGCCATTTGTATTAGGACCGCTGTTCGCCATTGAAAGTGCACCATAGTAATTGCGTGCTTCAAGTGAGAATTCATCCTCAAAGCTTTTGCCCCAAATTGATTCACCGCCGCAGCCTGTACCGGTCGGATCACCGCCCTGAATCATAAAATCCTTAATAACTCTGTGAAAAATCAGCCCGTTATAATATCCGTTTTTTGCGTGAGTTGAAAAATTTTCAACTGCCTTCGGTGCGTACTGCGGATAGAGCTCAAAGCTCATATCACCCTTATTTGTTTTAATAATTGCTTTCATTATAATTTAACCCTTTCATTAATCTTTTTAAGCTTTTCAATGTCAATCTTAACAATCTCTCTGTCATAAGTCATAAGACCGTTAAGCTCATCCTCAACATCGGTTACCTGTGTATAAACCGTTGCCGAAAGACCCTTTTTTATCTGTGGAATGATTACATTATTATAAAGCTTTTCATAAGCATTTGTAAGCGATACCTTGGATTTATAAATCTTATAGCCAAACATCTTGTCATTAAAGGTATGATTCGGTATTTTCATACTGAAGCCGCCGAATTCCGAAAGAACATACGGTCTGTCCCCAGCCTTAACCTTAATGGGCGTAAAATAGATATGCTTGGAAATAACGTCACTTGCACCCATATCATGCCAGCCTGATGTGGTGTCAACAACACGTGTAGGGTCAAGCTTCTTAACCATTTCATAAGCCTTGGCACTGTCAAACTGTCCCCAGCCCTCATTAAAAGGCACCCACATTGCAATACAGGGACAATTATATAAATGATTAATTGTTTCATTCAGCTCCTGATAATAGAGGTCCCGACCCTCTTTTTCAACACGGTGGAAATTTCTGTAATTCGTATCATCAAGCTTAATATTCACAAACGGAATAACAGAAACCTCAAGACCATATTCCCCGCCGCCGTTAACCATATCCTGCCAAACAAGAATGCCATTGACATCACAATAATGGTACCACAAAAGAGGTTCAATTTTAATATGCTTTCTGAGCATATTAAAGCCTGCCTTTTTGGCAAAAAGCACATCGTTTTCCATAGCCTGATTGGTCGGCGGAGTAAGATATCCGTCAGAATAGTATCCCTGGTCAAGCAAGCCGTTATGGAAATACGGCTTATTATTAAGGAACAGTCTTTTAATTCCGTTTTCATCAACACCAACAGAGAATTTACGCATACCGAAATATGATTTGATACTTTCTCCGCAAGCCTTGAACACTACATTATAAAGGAACGGACTTTCAGGTGACCATGATTTGAAATCAGGAATTTTAACTGTTTTATCCGTAGTATCGGCAATTAAGGTATCACCGTCATAAATCAAAACCTCAACATCATCCGTGCCGAAGTATTCAAAGCTGACCTGCTCATTGTCATAATCCGGAGTAATCTTAACCGATTCCAGATGCTCAACAGGTGTTGACTCCAGCCATACAGACTGCCATATACCGCTCTGCGCAGTATACCAGATACCGCCTCTCTTGGTTTTCTGCTTTCCTCTTGAATAGGAGCGTGTATCAGTAAAATCCTGTACCTTTACCTCCAATTTATTTTCGCCCTCAATCAGATAATCTGTAAGCTCGAATTTAAAAGGAGTATAGCCGCCCTTATGCTCACCCACTTCTTTACCATTGAGAAAAACAGTGGCAAGCTGGTCAACAGCACCGAAATTAACAAACACTCTGCCCTTATTAAAGCCATCAGGCAGGGTGAATTTTTTTAAATAAAAAAGATACTCGGTCGGCTTTAACACTCTGCATACACCCGAAATCTCCGTTTCAGGTGAAAAAGGAACTGTAATATCCGCCAGATATCGCATAGGTCTGCCGCTGTTATTCTTGATAACATACTTCCAAGTGCCGTTAAGACTCAGGTAGCTGTCACGTACAAACTGAGGTCTTGGATACTCCGGCAGCGGATGTTCTCTGTCAAAGCTTCTGCTCCATTTTGTTAACAACATAATTATCCCTCAACAATCTTTCCGTTATTTATTTGAATATGCTTATTGCATATCTCAAGTGCCGCTTTTTTATGCGACACAATAATACATGTTACATTGCTCATTTCTCTCAAATTCGTTAAAAACTGTTTTTCTGTTTCTTCATCAAGCGCTGAGGTTGCTTCATCAAGCAGCAATATAGGTGCTTTTGAAAGTATACTTCTTGCAATGGCAAGACGCTGCACCTGACCCTCAGAAAGTCCGAGTCCCTTTTCACCTATAACGGTTTCAATACCCATAGGAAGCTCATCAATAAACTGCTTTGCACAGCTTATTCTTACTGCCTCTTCAATTTCCGAATCAGTAACATCATCATTGACAAATGTAAGATTATCTCTGATTGTTCCTGAAATAAGCATATTGCCCTGCGGCACATATGTAAACAGCGCTCTTGTGTGCTTGTCAACAGGAATTCTGTCATCAGTACAGTTGATATATATATTACCATCCTGAACATTGAACACACCGAGAAGCAGCTTGAGCAGTGTACTCTTACCGATACCCGATATACCCATTATCGCAACAAAATCACCTTTATGAATCGCCAGAGAAGTATGATCAAGAATAATATCCCTGTCATACTTAAAGCTGATATTTTCAAAACAAATAGATTTTAAACTGCTGTATATCTTATTTCTGTCGAAATCACGGCTGTTATAGTCAACCTCATCAGGCAGATTGTCAAGCTCCATGATACGCTCCGCAGATGCAATCATAGAAAAATACTGCGGCATTACACCTGACAGCGAAGCAAAGGGCACCTGCACCTGGTTAACAAGCTGAATCATAGCCGTAACAGTTCCGTAGGTCATTGCACCCATAAGTATTTTGTAAGCACCGAAAAATATTGCAAATACTGAGCCGACATTAAAAACAGCACCCAATCCCGCATTTGTAACAATGCTGAAATTACGCCTTTTTATTCTTGCCTTATAATTCTTTTCCTGCAGCTCATCAGCATTTTCACGCATCTTATCCTCAACGGAAAAAGCTTTGACAGCCAGTAGATTGATAACAAGCTCCTGAACAAAAGAACGTGTTTCACCATCAGTTTCCTGAACTTTTTTGTGGAGTGCTTTAAGCTGCTTTCTGAAAATCTGAGCAGTTGCAACGACAATCATTCCGCCCGCAACAAAAACAAGTGCAAATATTTTATCAATAATAATCAAGTAAATCAACGAACTTGCTAACCTTGTAAAAAAGTAAACAGAATTTGGCAGAATTTTGGTAAAGCCGTCTGTTACAACATTAACATCGTTGAAAATTCTGTTTTGAAGCTCACCTGTATGGTATTTTGTAACCGACGCATAATCCTTTTTCATAATTTTGTCAAGAATATAGCTTCTGAAAATAACATCAAGCCTTGCCTTACACCGCTCAGCTATCGAATTACGCACAATATTTATAGTAAGCTGAAGACAAACCACACCCAAAAGCATTAACGCATATTTGACAACATATTTCATTTCACCGTGAACAGTTGCACCGTCAATTACATTTTTTGAAAAATTAGCAAACAATACCGATGTAACACCCTGAACAACATTGAAAATTATAATAAAAATCACTGCAGGAATCTGTGCCCTGCAAACATTAAAAATCCATCTGATAATATTTATATCGGATTTTTTT
>VSOH01000092.1 GCA_009774735.1 Clostridiales bacterium | reverse complement strand
GTAATATAATTGTAGAACATAGGTCTTACGGATTCAGGTTTACTTAGTTGACTATATAAAAGTTTATCTTATAATAATTTTGAATAAATTAGTTAGGAAGTTTAAATATGTTATATTCTATTTTAGATAGTTTTATAAATACGCAGCAATATATTGCAATTGTGACTGTAGTAGCATTTGCAATTTGCTTTATATTGTTAAAATTAAAATTACCATTTCTGCCCAAAGACAAAGGCCGAGCATTTGCTGTAAACGGAAAAGCATCAAAAGGAAAAATAAGAGGAGTAGGCTTAATAATGATATGCATATTTGTGCTTTGCTCTGTCTTTTTGTTGCCGATTACGAAAGAACTGATATGCTATGATATATTAATTTTTCTTGAAATGCTGAGCGGATATCTTGATGATGCATCAGATAATCCCTGGTCAGATTATAAAAAAGGCTTTATTGACTTAATAATTTGTATTGTTATATCTATTGTTTTTGTTTGTAACAACTCCACTACAATCTTGATTTTCAGTTATGAAATCTATATACATCCTGTTTTGTATGTCGTACTTTCAACGATTTTGCTTTGGATTGGTATTAATGTTACCAATTGTTCCGATGGCGTAGATGGTTTGTGCGGTTCATTAAGTATAATATCTCTCCTGAGCATTTCTTTAATATTTTTCAATCAAATCGGTGAGCAATATGCTGTTTTCAGCTTTATTATGGTTGGAATTTTAATTTCGTATCTGTGCTTTAATACCAGTCCCAGTTCGCAGCTTATGGGTGATGCAGGCTCAAGACCTCTTGGTATAATGATTGTATTATTGATTTTAAAATCATCACACCCACTGAGCTATTTGTTACTATCAGCAGTATTGCTTGTTGACGGAATAGCCGGATTAATTAAAATTTTTCTCAAAAGATTTTTAAAAATAGAGGTATTGAAAAATGTTCGTACTCCTATTCACGATGAAATGAGAAAAAATCATGGTTGGTCTGATACACAGGTTCTAATCAGATTTAGCATAATTCAATTATTTATTTCAACGATTCAATTCATCCTTTGCAGATAGCTAATCGTGCTTAATGGTATTAGAAACAAATCAAAGCTATATAATTCGTATTGAAATGTGAATAACAAAAAAACGCACAAAAGCCTTGCAATTTGTTAAAATCGCAAGGCTTTTAAATTGTTTTAACAGCAGAAACAAACCTCTGCCCTATATCATATGAAACAGTAAATTTTCTGTTCATTAATTTTAGTGCGTGGTTCAGCCCACTTTATTGACAGTCTAAGCAGACGGATTTACCTTCGGGCACTCTGTTATTTAATGTTATTTATTCTTTTTCTTTTTTCTGTTTCTGAGCACTATCATAAACACCATACCGACCAAACCGCCGCAGGCATTCATCATCATATCGGTCATAGTATCAACAAGACCGAGATACCCATATTCATTATTATACTTTGAAAGGTCAAACATTGCTGTTTCCGGTCCTGCCTTTGAAAGCTGAAGGTTTGTCCCGTGAAGATAGTCCATCAAAAACTCGTAGAATTCCCAACCCACTGCAATTGAAAGTGCAAACATTATTGAAAAAATTGCAGCAAGGGTTGCAGCACACTGCCCCTTTTTACGCTGAATAATAACGGCAAAATCGTAGCCGAACACGGCACAGACAAAACCTGACAGAATATGCATCATATTATCAAACCATGAAATGCTGTCAAAAAAGCCAAAATAGGAGCCTATTACAATGCCCACAAAAATGATGATATTCAGCATTGTCTGACTGAGAGGCGGCACCTCCTCAATAAAGCTGCCGTTTCCGAAAACCTGAAACATATCCCACAAATGCGTAAAAATGAAGCAGAACACACTCTCAAAGCCCATCACCACATCACCATGAATAAATGAATATGCGGCACATATGAGCATTGACACTCTGACAATCAGCCAAAATATAAGCTGTAGTTTAGGTATTTTATTTATAGGGTCTTTTTTTATTTTATAAGCCACAAGTGCACCTCAAATATAAAATATGTTTCATTTTAACACATATAAAAAAAATGTCAAATATAATGTTAACAAACAGCTTGTCAATTATTAAACAAATATAAACTATTGGTAAAAATAGTAGACAAATGTATTTTAGATTGATATAATCATCAGCAGAAAATGAACATAAACACGCAATGTGTTCAAGATAATGGAGGCAGACATATGGCAGAATTCACCAGCAAATATGATGTGAAAAAGACTATGTATGAAAAATTCATGGATTCTGTTGCCGCAAGAGGTAACAAACCGTGCTTTTATTATTACAACAATACCATAAGCTGGAATCAGGCAGATGAAATGGTTAACGACTGTGCGGCAGCACTTCTTGCAAACGGTGTAAGAAAGGGTGACAGAGTCATTGTCTGTGCACCGAATATGCCGCAGTGCATCGCAGCAATTTATGCTATTAATAAAATCGGTGCAATTGCGTCAATGCTTCATCCGCTTTCGGTTGCAAGTGAAGCACAGTATGCAAAAAATCTTGTCGGTGCAAAGTTTGCTTTTTGCTTTGATGTAAGTGAAAAGGCATTTGCAGGAATGAACGATTTAACGCTTGTAAAATGCAGAACTGCACAGTACTTCCCTAAAACACCTTACGGCTTTATTGCAAATATGCTCTACAAGAAAAAAATCAAGGGTAAAACTGCTAAAGCAACCGGCGTCAGAAAACTCATTGAATGGACAGATTTTCTTGCAGAGGGCAAGAAATATCTTGAAAATCACACAGTTGAAATTGAAACTGATTATAACGCAACCGCTGTTACAATGATGACGGGCGGCACAACAGGCAATCCAAAAGCAGTTATGCTTTCAAACTACAATATCAACAATCTTTCTTATGAGGTATGGGATGTTGTTGACACTGTTATCGAAAAGAAGATTGACCCTGACAACGACGTTATGCTTACAGCACTCCCTGTTTTCCACGGCTTCGGCTTCGGTATGTGTATGCATTACTCAATTATTGTGGGTCAGGCTCAGTCACTGTTCCCGCAGTTTGATGCAAAAATGTGCTCTGATGCAATCAAAAAATATCACATCAACTATGTATTCGGCGTACCTGACTTTTTTGAAAAGGTTTACAAAGCAGGTTACCTTAAGGGTGTTGATATGAGTTCAATGAAGCTTATCGGCTCAGGCGGTGACGTTGTACCTTATTCACTGACTGAAAAAATGGACAGAATGCTTAAAGAAAACGGCTCTAAATTCCATTTTGCAACAGGCTATGGCTTAACTGAATGTGTAACTGTCTGCTCATTTACCGATATGAGAAGAGAAGCTCCTCAAGGCTGTATCGGTTTGCCTACATATAACATTGAGGTTATGACGGTTAAGCCGGGTACCACCGAGGAGGTTAAGGGCGAGGATGGTGAGCTTTGCGTTTACGGTCCTACACTTATGCAGGGCTACTGGAACGACCCTGAGGAAACTGCAAAAATGCTTGTTAAGCACGACGACGGCAGAGTATGGCTTCACACCGGTGATATGTGCTTTATTGAGGATGGCACAAACGACATCTATTACCGTCAGAGATTAAAGAGAGTTTACAAAATCAGCGGCTACCTTGTTTATCCTTCATTTATCGAGGAGTCATATCGTGCTATGGCAGAAATTTATGACTGCTGTGCAATCGGTACAGGCGAGGAAGGCAATACAAAATTAAAGCTGTTTGTTGTTAAAAACAAGAAATATGCATCTGACGATGAAGAAGCACTGAAAAAGAAAATTATTGACTTCGGTATGCAGAACCTCTCAAAATGGTCGGTACCAAAGCAGATTGAATTTATCGACGAGCTGCCAAGAACAAAAATCGGCAAGGTTGATTTCAAGGTGCTTAAATAAAAACAATTATCAATCTGAAAGAGCAATGTAAAAACACATTGCTCTTTTATTTTATATCTGTTTATTACTGCCATATTTAAACAGTACAGCACCTATCACAGCAGCAACAAACTCGGTTAAAGGAAAGGCAAGCCAGACACCAAGCATTTTCAACAAGGCTGACATCAGAAACACCATAGGAATAATAATGATGAAGCCCCTTAAAATTGAAATGATATTTGCAGGCTTTGGATTTTCCGTTGAAGCAAAACAGGTTGAGGCAATAATATTAAAGCCCACGAAAGGACAGGATATAAATGAAATATACTTTATAAATTCCTTAAGCAAGTTTTTGTTACGCATTGACAATCTCCTTTTACAGGCAAAAATAAAAGTGCCGAAGCTCGTATCTTCTATGGCCTAACGATACGAATTTCAGCACTGAAATCACCCGGCGGTGAACAATATTTATTTTTCTGTAATTATACTATATACAGCAGATAAATGCAATATTAAAAAAACATTAAGCTTTATGGCATTTACAAACAATTTGCACCGTGATAAAATAAATAAAAACACAATGAGGAAGTTAGCTATGTACCGTATTTTTATAGTTGAGGATGACAGAGGGATAGCACAAGCCATAAAAAAGCAGGCAGAGCTGTGGAATATGGAAGCAAGGTGTGCACAGAGCTTCAGCAGCATTATGGCAGAATTTGCCGAATATGACCCGCATCTGGTATTAATGGATATATCTCTGCCCTTCTATAACGGTTACCACTGGTGCAGTGAAATCAGAAAGGTATCAAAGGTTCCCGTCATTTTTATATCCTCCGCATCCGACAATATGAATATTATTATGGCAATGAACATGGGCGGTGACGACTTTATTGCAAAGCCCTTTGAGCAAAGCGTTCTTATTGCAAAAATTCAGGCAATGCTGAGGAGAACATATGATTTTGCAGAGTCTGTAGCAATAATAGAGCATCGCGGTGCACTGCTCAACACCGGCGACAGCACACTTATTTACAACGGTGAAAGCATACCGCTGACCAAAAATGAGTATATCATCCTGTTAACGCTTATGAAAAACAAGGGAAAAATAATCAGCCGTGAAAGCCTTATGGAAAAGCTTTGGAAAACCGACAGCTTTGTTGATGAAAACACCCTGACGGTCAATGTGAGCAGACTGAGAAAAAAGCTTGAGGATGCAGGGCTTGACGGCTTTATAATCACTAAATTTAAAATGGGTTATATTGTGGAATAAGGAAAACTATATGAAATTCTTTTTATCTTATATTAATCAGAAAAAAGCAGGAATAATCATTTTTATATTAACTGCATCCATATTCGCAGTCAGCTATTCTCTTTATCATCTGCCGCTTGGTGCAGTACTTTACCCTATGGCGGTCAGTGCTTTTTTCGGTACGGTTATATTGGTTGCCGATTACAAAAGAGCTCACAAAAAACACCTTGAGCTTATCAGAATTCAGCAGCTAAGTATTGAGCTTATGGATTATTTCCCAAAAGCAGCAACAATTGAGGACAAGGACTATCAAAAAATAATCGGACTTATTAAAGAAGAACAGGCAATGAGAACCACACAAATGAATGTACACCTGTCAAATATGACTGATTATTACACAGCCTGGGTGCATCAGATTAAAACACCGATTGCATCAATGAGCCTTAAGCTGCAGAATGATGACTCTGATTTTTCAAACGATTTAACAGAGGATTTAGTAAAAATTGAGCAATATGTTGAAATGGTGCTTATGTTTCTCAGACTGGAGTCAGATTATACTGATTATATAATCAAGGAATACGAGCTTGACCAAATCGTTAAAGCCTGCGTGAAAAAATTTTCAAAGCAATTCATAAGGCGAAAAATCAGGCTTGATTACCGACTTCAGGAGGAAACTGTTTTAACAGATGAAAAATGGCTGTCATTTGTAATTGAACAGGTTCTTTCAAATGCACTGAAATATACTGACAGCGGCACAATTTCAATATACCTGAAAAAGCCCAAAACGCTTTGTATTGAGGACACAGGAATCGGTATTGCTCCCGAGGATTTGCCGAGAATATTTGACAGAGGCTTTACTGGCTACAACGGACGCACTGATAAAAAAGCAAGCGGCATCGGACTGCATCTATGCAGAATGATATGCAAAAATTTAAATCACACAATCTCCGCAAGCTCAGTACAGGGTAAAGGAACAGTAATTGAAATAGGTCTTGACAGCAGTGACCTTGAAGTTGAATAAAATATTGCTCTTCTTACAATAATGTAAGAAGTTTGAGGGGAAATGTAAGCAAAAGCTATGGAGCTTCATTTCCCCTTTCTGGTACAATAGAGCTATCAGATAAGGAGGATTTGCTATGACAATACTTGAAGTAAATTCATTAAAAAAAATATACACCACCCGATTTGGAAGCCACACTGTAGAGGCACTGAAAAATGTAAATTTCAG
>VSOH01000091.1 GCA_009774735.1 Clostridiales bacterium | reverse complement strand
TGTAGGCTCGCCTTAAAAGCTCGGACTACGCTCAACATCACATTTATATGTATGAATAAAATGTCCAAGACCGGCCCGGGCCGGATATTCAAAGAAGAATCTTAAACACTGAGGCTTACCCATATTCGACTTAAGGATTGAAAGATTGTAGTCACCGTTCGGCTTAACAACACCTGAAATCCTCGGCGTATAATTAGGTGCATCAGGCTCGAATTCACGTGTAAGAAGAGCATGACGATAACAATGCCCCTCACGCATAAAATCATAGATTGTATCGGTCTGATCACCATTTGTTACGATTGTTTTGCCGTCAAGCTTAAGAACAGGATTATAGATAATTAAGCTTGGATCCTCCATCTTACTTTCATCAAAAGCCTTTGTACGGATACCGCCCCTGTCATTGACCTCAAAAATTCTGTTACGGCTGTTCACACTTCTGCCCATAATAAAATATGCTATAACAGCATTTTTGCCATCCTTTGATTTACCGATAACAATTCCTCTGCCGGGATATGTATTTGTATTAAGCTCTTCAGCCAGTGATTTAATCTCCATATTGTCACCTCAGATAATTTCTGTTTTATTGCCGACTATTTTAATTCTGCCCTCACAGAAAAGAGAAACTGCCTGCGGAAGTATTTTCCACTCACATTCCTCCATAACCCTTTTTTGCAGGGTCTGTGAGGTATCATCATTTTTAACATCAATTGCCTTCTGAATGATTATAGGACCAGCGTCGCAGTCCTCCGTTACGAAGTGAACAGTTGCACCCGTCAATTTAACACCGCTTGCAAGCACGGCATCGTGAACATGAAGTCCGTAAAATCCCTTGCCGCAGAAGGACGGAATCAGTGCAGGATGCACATTCATCATTTTATTCGGAAAGGCTTCCACAATCTGCTCATCAAGAATTGTCATAAAACCTGCATAAACCACGAGGTCTGCTTTTACGGCAAGCAATGCATCACGAACAGCAGCAGTATAAGCACCGCGGTCATCATATTTCTTGCGGTCAACAACCCTTGTTTCAATATTATTATTTCTTGCTCTTTCAAGAGCATAGGCATCGGGATTTGATGAAACAACACAGGTAATTTTTCCGTTTTTTATTTCACCGCGGTTTTGAGCATCAATAAGTGCCTGCAGATTTGTTCCGCCGCCGGAAACAAGAACAGCAATATTCATCATACCAGCTCTACACCCTTTTCACCTGATTTGATTTCACCGATAACGGCTGCCTCCTCGCCGTTAGCTTTAAGGATACGAACTGCCTCGTCTGCCTTATCCGCATCAACTGCAATAACCAGACCTGTACCCATATTGAAGGTATTATACATATCTCTTTCAGGGATATTGCCTGTTTTTTGAATCAAATCAAAAATTGGCTTTTTAAAGCACTTATCCTTTTCAATAACAGCAGTGAAACCGTCATTTAACATTCTCGGAACATTCTCATAGAAGCCGCCGCCTGTGATGTGTGAAATTGCGTTCACTCTTACACCATCCATCAGTGCAAGAAGAGGCTTAACATAAATTCTTGTAGGTGTAATAAGCTCTTCACCAAGGGTTGTACCAAGCTCATCATACTTAACAGCAATGGTCTGCTCGTTAATATCAAACACCTTTCTGATAAGAGAAAAGCCGTTTGAATGAATACCTGATGATGCAACACCGATAAGAGCATTGCCCTCAGCAAGATGCTCACCGGATACAAGCTTGTCCTTTTCGCCGATACCAACAGTAAAGCCTGCAAGGTCATATTCATGATCAGGCATCATACCCGGATGCTCAGCAGTTTCGCCGCCGACAAGTGCACAGCCTGACTGAACACAGCCCTCTGCAACACCGGCAACAATCTGAGCAATCTTTTCAGGATAATTTTTTCCGCAGGCAATATAATCAAGGAAGAATAACGGCTTAGCACCTGAGCAGGCAACGTCGTTAACACACATTGCCACACAGTCAATACCAACTGTATCGTGCTTGTCCATAAGAAAAGCTAACTTGATTTTTGTACCTACGCCGTCCGTACCTGAAACAAGAACAGGATTTTTATACGCGCTGATTGGCAGCTCAAACATACCGCCGAAGCCGCCGATACCGCCAAGCACACCTGCAATATTGGTTCTTTTTACACTTTCTTTTATCAGTTCAACTGATTTATAGCCGGCAGTTACATCAACACCTGCTGCTGCATAGCTTTCGCTGAAACTTTTTTCCATAGTTAAATCTCCTTTAGCTTTTCCTGAAGAGCAGCATCCTTTTCACGAACCTGCTGTGCCATTTCATTTCTCATATTCTGCAGCTTAACCATCAGCTCACTGTCACCTACTGCAATAATTTCAGCAGCAAGGATAGCTGCATTTTTAGCAGCATTAACACCGACTGTTGCCACAGGAATTCCGGGCGGCATCATAACAGTTGCGAGCATAGCGTCCATACCGTCAAGAACCTTTGCCGAGCAAGGGATACCGATAACAGGAAGTGTTGTTGAAGCGGCCAGAACACCGCCGAGATGTGCAGCCATACCTGCTGCTGCAATGATTACACCGAAGCCGTTTTCAATAGCCTTTGAAGAGAACTCATTCGCCTCCTGCGGTGTACGGTGAGCAGACATTACTCTAACCTCTGTTTCAATACCTAATTCCTTTAATTGCTTAATTGCAGGGGTAACGATCGGCAAATCGCTGTCTGAGCCCATAATAATTGCAACCTTTTTCATAAATGCCTCCCTTATTTATATATAAAGATATTATAACAAATTATATTATATCTTAATAACAGTCAATTTGCAATCCATAAATCGACTAAAAAAATTTCCTATTTATAGATACTTTCGTCTAATTTACCATATGTAAAGTAGCTTTTTGCATAGCTCCAGTCATCAAAATTAATTGCTCCATCCTTGTTCACATCTATACTGTCATAACCACCTGAAGAATCATACGCGCCGTTCACACTGTTAATCAATGCAAAATCCTTGGCATTAACATAACCGTCTTCATTAAAATCACAAAATACAATGCCTATATCGCCCAGATTTTCAGACTCACTGTTAATTGCAATTCTTCTGTTTGGTCCTGCATAGCTTTCAATTACAATAAAATCATAAGCATATTCGGCTGCAAAAAAGCCATCCTCATTGGTAACGGCAATAACCTCACCCTGATTGTTGTAAACATATATACCACTGATATTTGAATTTTCGAGCAAATCGCCTTCAGGATTTGCCATAACCTTAACATATCCGTAAACAGTCCTGCCGAGCTGTTGTGTATAATCGCTTACATAAGAGTCACCACACAGCACACAGGTATGACGTGTAAAGCCGCCGTTTGTAACGGTAGGCTCAATAACTTCCGATTTATAGCTATGCTCAATATTTATTGTAAACACAAGCTCTGTATCACCCACAATAATACTGTCGGAATTCTCGCCGCAGGTAACAGATGAATTAAGCTTATTCCTGTAGCTGATACCCATTCCGTTATACTCTGCACCATCCTCAAAAGGAAATGAATAAACAAATCCGTTTGCATATACAAAATCAATACTGCAGCCTTTAATAAGCCTTGCAACATCAAGCTTGCCGTCAGATAAACCGGAAGCCTTATAATTAAAGCTCCAGTCAATCTCTATCCTGTCAATACCTACGGGCAGCAGATTAATATTAAAATCGCCCATCGTGCCAAGGCTTGAGATTGTGTAATAATATGTATTTCCGCCGACGAAATCACTGCTGATTTCACATTCACTGTCAGTCAGCGGATTATATGTCACCTGCTCTAATATTTTCCCGTTTGAATCGGTAAAAACACACTCAGCTTTGATACTGCCTGACAGACAAAAGCTGTAGCTTGCACTCTGATCAGGTGTAAAAACAAAAATCATTTTCTCATTCAGATTATCAGTGAAATATTTACGGTCTATATCAGCACCCTGATGTATAACCATTTCATCAAGTGTATTAATATTCATTAAGTACTTTTTGGCATAGGTATATGCAGCAGAATCTGCATAGGCATTGACAGTGAAGTTTTCCTGAACAACATCACCGTCAGTAAAGCCAACAGAACAAGTCATAAGCTTAGCATTAAACGGAACGGTCATTTCACTCAGCTCAGGGCACTTGAAAAAAGCCTTTTCATAAACAGTCACATTCATATACTGATTACCGAAGATAACACGATTAAGCACTTTACAGCTTGCGAAAGCAGATTTGCCGATGCTTGTAACAGTTGACGGAATCTCTATTTCTTCCAGACCATAACACATATAAAAGGCATTGTTATTAATTCTGACTACATTGTTAAGATTAACGGTTCTTATCTGCGAACTATAGGCAAAGCAATAGCTGCCTACAGTTTTCAGAGTTGACGGCAAACGGATATCCTCCACAGTCATACCATGAAAAAAGTAATTGCCCAGAGAGGTAATCCCCTCTTCAACAACAATATGCTCAATTGAGCCGTCATTTTTCCATTTATACCAAGGCTGCGAGTCAGACATATTCTGACTTTGTGAAAAGTTCGGTGCAGCACCCTCACCGCTTATGGTAAGCGTTTTGCTTGATGCATCAAAAGAATAGTATGTTGTGCTGCTCAAAAGCTGCGTTTTTTCAACATCCGTTATCTGTGACGGAGCGGCAAAGGACGAAAAAGAAACGCAAATGCAAATCATAATAAACATAACCGTTCCGATAAAAATTGAAAACAGTTTTTTCACATTCACCCCTCCTGAAAGATATATATTTTAATTTTAACATAATAAAACAAAATGTACAATATAATTATAAAAAATGACACCCGAAGATTTGTATTCGGGTGCCGATATAAAATGTCATAGAATTATTTTAATTTTCAATCATTTTTTCATAATCGTTGCAATTATCACTCAGCTCCTCAATTGCCAATTGAATATTAGATATAATTACTTCATGGTCATCGTCATTTTCCATAAGCAGATTAATAAAAACATTTAAACGAAAAACCAATATTTTAATCATATCAAATTGCTCGATTGCATTTCTGCGAAAGGTTTTAAGCTTATTATATTTTTCATATTCCTCTTGGGTGATGATTACACTATTTTCTATTTCTGC
Source organism: Clostridiales bacterium (assembly GCA_009774735.1). Lineage (GTDB taxonomy): Bacteria > Bacillota > Clostridia > Oscillospirales > Acutalibacteraceae > Eubacterium_R. Next base: position 1,303 of record VSOH01000091.1, on the reverse strand, counting down.
ATTTTCCATAATAATTCCTCCTTAATTTTATTCTTTGTTTGGCAACAAAGCCGATGTTTCATATATTATAGTAAAATTATTTACTAAAGTCAATAGTAAACTTATTTACTATTGTATAATAATAGCAACAAGGAGGTAATGAGATGACGTATATAGACAGAATAAAAAGCTTACGAGAAGACCACGATATAACACAAAAAGAAATTGCCAATTATTTAGGAACATCACAAACAATGTATGCACGATATGAACGAGGTGCGAATGAGCTGCCAATCAGGCATTTAATAAAGCTATGCGACTACTATGGTGTTTCTGCCGATTATATACTCTGCAGAAAAGATAATGAAGGTCATTACCGTTATTAATCACAACTTGCACCAATCAGAATATCCATATAAAAAACAACACCAAGAAGAATCAGACTTCTTGGTGTTCTCTTTATATAAATCCTCGGCGTTCTGCCTCTTTTATTAATTCGGGCTGAATCAAAGGATATGTCCAGTTATCGACAAGATTATCAGTTATAACAATTTTCTCTATTTCGCTATGAAGCTCATTTTCAAAATCAAAAATATCTGCAAAGAAAAGAAATCCAAAGGTTTCCTGTCCGTTAAAATGATCTTCCGCAGTAACCGAATAAACACAAATCGGCTTCAAATCAAACCGCAACGCACCTGTTTCCTCATAAAGCTCTCTGCGAGCAGTATCGATTATATCCTCATTTTCCTCTCTGTGACCACCCGGAAATTCATATGTATTCCGCTCTTTATGCTTACAGAACACCCATTTACTATTTGTTTTTGAAATAATAACAGCAAATTTTAAAAGCTCGTCTGAAACACTGTCATAAAACCTTACTTCAGTCATTTTCTTCAACCTCCACAAGAAAGATTTTTTCATTAAAGGCACCATTTTTAAGTGCCTTTTTCTTTTTCAAATCAAGCACATCGGCAAAGCTGTTGCCAGCAGCAGATGCAAGTGCATCAACAACCTCTAAAATATCTGCAAGTTCTACAAGCTCATCACTTTCAAAGTATTCGTTCACCTCTTCACGCAGTTTCTTTTTCAGTTCTATTATATACTGCTCATCATCAAGAATATATGTATTTGCCTTTTCACCATTATCTGCGATAATCTTTGGTATATTATCACGCACTAACTTATTATAAACTCTCATTTCAACCTCTTTTAGAAAAACAAGCAGTCCGAAAACGGACTGCTTGAATATTTTTATTAAATAGAGCTGAGAAGTGCAGGGAGCTTAGCGATTGTAGCACCTAATCTCCAGAAGATTGCACTGAAG
>VSOH01000090.1 GCA_009774735.1 Clostridiales bacterium | reverse complement strand
GTGTTACTCTTTTGTTACATTTTAAGCATACAAGATTTTGATTAAAAAAACCAAAAATTGGCATAAATACAAGATGTTGTACAACTAAATTCAGTATGCAACAATTTATGCAGTTTTTGAAAAGGTTACATTTTGGATAAAATGTATACGTTTTAATTTATTTTGTGTGTTATATTTGATATAATAGCTGTGTTTTACGATTAATAATACATATTTGTTTGCCAATTGCAAACATTATTTAGAGTATATGAATTAATTCTTATATCATATATTATACGAACAGCGTATAAGAGAGGTGAATTTGTTTGGAAAATTTTGTGATACAGGGCGGCAGTGAGCTTTTTGGCGAGGTTACTGTCAGCGGTGCAAAAAATGCCGCTGTTGCAATTATTCCTGCAGCACTGCTTGCTGATGATGTAGTGCGTATTGAAAATATTCCAAATATAAGTGACGTTAGTCTGATAATTCAAATTCTTGACCGTATGGGTGCAGGAATTAAAATGATAAATAAAAATACAATTGAAATTGATTCCCGTTCAGTGAACTGCCAGCCGGTTCCTTATGAGCTTGCTTCACGCTTTCGTGCGAGCTATTATCTGATTGGTGTAATGCTTGGCAGATTTAAAAATGCTGAGGTTGCTATGCCGGGCGGATGTGATTTTGGCACAAGACCGATTGATTTGCATACGAAGGGCTTTCGTATGCTTGGTGCTGAGGTTGAAACGATTAATGGTATGGTTTGTGCCAAAGCAGATAAGCTTATCGGTGCATCAATATATATGGATAATGTTTCAGTCGGTGCAACTATGAATGTTATGCTTGCGGCTGTTCTGGCTCGTGGATTGACTGTAATTGAAAATGCTGCTAAGGAGCCGCATATTGTTGATCTTGCAAACTTCCTTAACTCCATGGGTGCTGATGTCCGTGGTGCAGGTACTGATGTTATTAAAATCCGTGGTGTTGAAAAGCTTCATGGCTGCACATATTCAATTATTCCGGATCAGATTGAGGCAGGCACTTATATGGTGGCTGCGGCTGCCTGCGGCGGTGATGTGCTGGTTAAAAATGTTATACCTAAGCACCTGGAATCAATCAGTGCAAAGCTTGAGGAAGCGGGTGCGGAAATCATTGAATATGATGATGCAGTAAGAGTTACACGCTTTAAGTCATTGCAGAAATGTAATGTGAAAACAATGCCTCATCCGGGCTTTCCGACTGATATGCAGCCGCAGATGGCAGTGCTTCTTTCAGTTGCAAAGGGTACAAGCATTTTGTCTGAAAGCGTATGGGACAATCGTTTTCAGTATGTAGGTCAGCTTTTAAGAATGGGCGCAGATATTCAGGTCGATGGTAAAATTGCCGTTATAGAAGGCGTTGACAGGCTGACAGGTGTTAATGTTAAAGCAACCGACCTTCGTGCAGGTGCTGCAATGATTATTGCCGGACTTGTTGCCGAAGGTGAAACTATTGTTGAGGATATTCAATATATTGACAGAGGCTATGAGGATGTTGTTGAAAAGTTCTCAAGTCTTGGTGCACATATCAGACGTGCTGTAATCAGTGAGGCTGAGCCGGTTGCTGATGTTGGATAATTAAATTAAAAGCGTATCTGGATGATACGCTTTTTTGTTGGAATTTGGAGAGTTTTATGTCAAAGGTATGTCAGCTTTTTTCGGGAAGCAGCGGTAATTCAATATTAATTTCGTCAAAGGGTCATAATTTTCTTGTAGACATTGGCGTATCCGCCAAAAGGTGTGAAACTGCACTGCTTCAGCGGGGGGTTGCTCCTGAAAGCATTGATGGCATATTGATTACCCATGAGCATAATGACCATACAGCGGGCTTGCGTGTGTTTGCATCAAGGCACAATACCCCTGTGTTTGCTGCTGACTCTTGTATTGATGCTATGGATAATAAGAACATAATTAATGATAAGGTACATATAGAAAAAATTGATTACCGAATGGAGCTTGGCGGTGTTGAAATAAAAGCCTTTAAGCAGAGTCATGACAGTCAGGACTGTGTTGGCTACAGACTTGAGCTGCCCAATGGCAGAAGTGCAGCGGTGTGTACGGATACAGGATATGTTACCGATAATGCAAAGGAAATATGCAGCGGTGTTGATTTGATTTTTGTTGAGTCAAATCACGAAACCTCTATGGTTGAAACGGGACCGTATCCCTATTACCTAAAACAGAGAATACTCGGCACAAGGGGACACCTGTCTAATTTTGCCTGCGGTGAATTTATCAAGGAACTGGCTCAGTCGGGAACAACACGTTTTGTTTTGTCACATTTGAGCAGGGAGAATAATATGCCGCATCTTGCAAGACAGAACGCCATTGCTGTTCTTGACGAAATAGGACTGCGTGAGGAAAGTGATTTCAGGCTCTATGTTGCATCACCTGAAAGCACAGAACAGGGAATTGTACTATGATAAATGTAACGGTTATTGCAGTAGGAAAATTAAAGGAAAGCTATCTTCGTGACGGCTGCGGCGAATATATTAAAAGACTGGGTGCTTTTGCTAAGGTTAATGTTGTGGAGGTTTCCGAAGAACGTGCCTCCGATAATCCGAGCCAAAGTGAAATAAATCATGTTATTCAAAAAGAGGGAGAACGTATTCTTTCTAAAATTCCCAAAGGGGCTGCCGTTATACCGCTTTGTATTGAAGGCAAAGAATATTCAAGCACCGATTTTTCAAGGCTGATTGAAAATATATCAATGAACAGCTCTCATCTCTGTTTTGTTATCGGCGGGTCATTCGGTTTGAGCGAGTCTGTAAAATCAGCAGGGAGGTATAAACTGTCATTTGGCAAAATGACTTTGCCTCATCAGCTTGCACGGATGGTGCTGCTGGAGCAGATATACAGAGCCTTTTCCATTTCAAACAATTCTAAGTATCATAAATAATTGATAAAAAAATAGAAGGGACTGTCTCACTTGTTCGCGAGACAGTCCCTTTTAACATTTGTGATTCATTATTCAGCGTCAGCTTTTTTAGCAGCCTTTTTCTTTGCGGGAGCCTTCTTTTTAGGAGCAGCTTCCTTAGCAGGTGCTTCTTCAACTACTGTTTCTTCAGCCTTAGCTTCAACGATCTCGATTTCATTGTCACACTCAAAGAACTCGTTATCATCAAAATACTCAGGTTCTTTAGAACCACCGGTCAGTTTTTTTACAGCTAAAACAACAGCTGCTGCAAGTGCAGCTAAAGCGACGATTGCACTGATTACTTTAATAATCTTTTTGAAATCCATAATTTTTATACCCCTTTCAAGTATCTGTATTTATTATAAATTGAATATCGGATAAAGTCAAGACAAAAAATAAACTCCTATTAAAAAATAGGAGTTACTTTTTCAGTCAAGATTAAGCGTTAGCTTTTTTTGTAAGATTGCTCTTCTTTCTTGCTGCACAATTCTTGTGGATAAGATTTTTAGCTGCAGCCTGATCAATCTTTTTAACAGCGTCCTTAACAAGAGCATCTTTGTTATCTGCGTTTGTTTCAATAGCGGCATTAGCCTTCTTGATAGCAGTCTTAAGTGCTGAGTTAGTAGCCTTGTTGTTAGCAGCCTTTACAGCATTAACCTTTACTCTTTTCTTTGCAGACTTAATGTTTGGCATAGTTTTCACTCCTTTGAAGGTAGAATAGGTATACAGGGTTTTACCCCTTTTATGTTTTCAATGCTAATGTATATTATCACACCTTGTTTAAAAATGCAAGTATTTTTTTATTTTTGGGCATACTTTTATTAAAAAACATTATATTTGGGTGATATTTGTGGCTAACAGAACCGATTTAGCAGTTGAATCATACGAATCTGTCAATAAAACAGCGATTGACGGGGTTATTGTAAAAGAAGATAAAAATATAACCACTGTAAAAGTGATTAATGAAAATGGTGCTCAGGTGCTTGGCAAACCAATCGGAACATACATTACCTATTCCTTGCCCTCGTTTTTGAGCGATACAGATTTATTTGACGGCAGGCTTGAAGATTTATCTTCGGTTTTAAATTCTCTTTTGCCAAAGGATATGTCCTCAGTGCTTGTTGCAGGTGTCGGTAATCTTGATATAACGGCTGATGCACTTGGACCCAAAGTAAATGATTATGTTATTGCAACACGTCATTTAATGCAGGGTGAAAATAAAAATGAAATATTTAAGGATTTTTTTAATGTATCAAATATTCCGACAGGAGTTCTTGGTGATACGGGTATTGAATCTGCCGAGCTTGTTGGTGGTGTTGTAAGCACAATTAAACCATCCTGTGTGATTGTTGTAGATGCTTTGGCTGCGACATCTAAAGACAGACTCGGTTCAACCGTGCAAATGTCAAATACAGGTATTTCACCCGGTTCAGGTGTAGGGAATCATAGGTATGAAATATCAGAAAAAACCCTTGGTGTTCCTGTTATTTCAATGGGTATACCTACAGTGCTTTCGACTGCGCTGCTTGATGACTGCTCTGACGGTTCTATGTTTGTTACTCCGAGAGAGATTGACAGAATTATTGAGCAGGGCTCAAAACTTATCGGTATGTCGATTAATACATGTCTGCATAAAAATCTGTCGCCGCAGGATTTGTTCTCACTTGTAGGCTGACAATATAATGTATATATAATTATTTAACCAAGTGAATTCACTGCGGTTCTTTAATGACAAATTTTTTCATATATATATGTATAATACTATATATATGGTGAGTAAATGAAAAAGGATTTATTAATCTATCTTGCGAATGTTGTTGCTGCTGTTTGTGTTATTGCAATCATTATAAATACTGCCCCGGGTTATGCCTCACAGATCGGAACAATCAGTTCAGGTGTAGCGGCTGTATTTTCACCACAGATTAATATGGAAAAAATTACTGAAAAAACGACTGCTAAAACGGAAAAAAGTGATAATACTAATAACACCGCAGCAATAAGTGCCAGCAGGTCAACTGATGGAATAAAAGGGAAGGACAGCGACCTTTATTCCGACATTACCAAAATACCTGATGATATAGCAAAGCTGATGAGTGATGCAGAAAAAAAGATTAAAGACGAAAAGGTAAAAGGCAAAACGAGTGAGGAGGATTACTTCGGCGGGGGAACCTTAATTTCTCACGACCGTGTGGAAATCCAGAGCAAAATACCATCATCGTTTTATGAGCCTAATATTGAAGAGCTCCTTAAACAGAAGGCAGACCTCAGTATTCAGGATATTTCAAAACCGACTATTCTTGTTTACCACAGTCATACCACAGAAAGCTATACACTTCTTGATGCGGGTTATTATACAGAGTCTCTCGACCTTCGCTCAAAGGATAATGCAAAGAATATGGTGAGGGTGGGAGACGAGCTTGTGAAGTATCTTGAGCTTCAGGGCTTCAAGGTTATCCATGATACAGATATTCATGATGAAAATTACAGCGGTGCTTATGAGTCATCACGAAAAAATATTGAAAAATATCTTGAGGAATATCCGTCAATAGAAATAACAATTGATGTGCACCGTGATGATATTACATATGATAATAATACTAAGGTTAAGCCTACCGCAACAATAAACGGAAAAAAGGCTGCAAGAATGATGATTATTGCCGGTGCGGAATACGGCAGTGTTGAAAACTATCCAAACTGGGAATATAACCTTAGATTTGATTTAGCTGTTCAGAATAAGGTGGAGGAAATGTATTCGGGACTTATGCGTCCTATGCTTTTTGCAGAGCGCAAGTATAATATGTTTGAAACCAAAAATTCATTTCTGCTTGAAGTCGGTACAGATGGAAATACGCTTGATGAGGCCTGCTATTCTGCAAGATTGTTTGCTACTGCACTCGGAGAGCTTCTAAAAGAAGAATACGTTGAAAAATAGGTGATTGTTTGAAAAAGAAGATTGCTGCAATTATTTGCTGTGCTGCTATTGTATTATGCGGCGGTTTAAGCGTTGCATATTATAATACTAAATCATTTGGCTTTGATGAAAATACAAAGATTGCATCAACAGACGATGATAAAATAACTATATTTGATTTTAATATTTATTATAATGATATAGATAATGCATTGAAAAAGGTGCAGAAATATATGCCTGATAATCATAGAACGGTATAGATATATACTGTATAATGTGGCAAATGCAGTGTTTAAGGGTATATATAGTTGATTAAGGTATATTAACTATATATACCCTACATATTGTATGATTTAGAAACACCTGGCAAGGTGTGAAAAAACTTGAAAAAAACTTAGAAAAAAGTGTTGACATCTTCGAATCATTGTGGTATTATTGCAAAGCACTCGAGAGAGAAACAACAAAACAAAGCTTCTCAAACGAATGCATAAGGACCTTGAAAATTAAACAACGACAAAGTAAGGAACCCGATAAGATTCTGTAAAAAGAGTTTTATCTGTACTC
>VSOH01000009.1 GCA_009774735.1 Clostridiales bacterium | reverse complement strand
TATACTGTTTTTCCTTTTTTCTTTCTGATTCATCACCGGTCTTCTTTAATAATTTATTTTTCTACTATTATTATAACACATCGTAATATAAAAGTTCACAAAATCAATCCGTAAGCGGTCTGTTTTTAAACAGAGATATTTTTATGAAAATTGTTCATTATATCCAAAAATGACCCTGTAAAATTGTTGATATCAACAAGAAATTTCAAAAGAATGATAATCTATTGACAAAAAAATTTGTTGTGATAAAATTGTATTTGCTGAGAGTGGTTTGTTTTTTTGGACTGAAAACAAACAAAATTCTAAAAAGGAGATGTTTTTAATGAAAAAAGGAAAACGATTACTCAGTCTGCTTTTGGCTGCTGTTATTGCTTTAACTTCTTTCAGCGTATGCTTCAGTGCATTTGCTGACGAGGCACAGGCAAACAGTGATGCCAAGGTAACTGAGGCCCAGGATGCAATTCAGGCATTTTATGATTATAGAAATGACTTGTATGATGCAAACAAGGCTAATCATGAAAAAGCAGTTGCTGCATATAATGATGCCGCTGCAAAAATCAAGGCTTTAAATGATTCACAAAAGCTTGCTCTTGATGTGAAATATTATGCCTTTTTCCTTTACTATGCTACTGAAAAGGTGGCACGTGAGAACACAAGCCTTACAAGCTCAAATGCTAAGGTTTGGGGTTCAAGTACAGAGGAGGGTCTTAAGGCTCTTGCAAAGGACATCGGTGATTTCCCTAAGGACTATCAGGATGCTGTTGATGTAATGAGAAAGATTTACGTCAAGGTAGACGGAACCCTTTTCAACACAAGCTTTGATTTCCAGAAAAAAACTGCTGGTTATGAGCATTATGAAAAGAATGTTCCTGAAATTTCAAAGCTGACAGCAAAGGGTGCTGATTTTGCAAACTATATGTATGTTAGTGGTGACGGCTTCTATTTCAATATGACTTCACCGACTGCAAATGCAAAAACAGACTTGTACAGTAATATCGCAAGAATTACATATAACTATTTTCAGGATAAGGCCGGCAAAAATGATCCTTCGACAATAAGTAATTCCAGCTATATTCAAGGCAGCGGTAGTGCAAGGAAATGGAAAGACGGTAAAAATGCTGCTGTTTACAGAGCTGACTGGGAAGCTGTTGGCGAAAAGGTTTTAACTGACAGTATACCTTACGGCAGAGAGGCTTGGACAAAGCTTATTGAGCTGTTTGCTCCTGTTTTTGGTAATGAATTTAAGAAAGCAGCTGATATTGCAGCTGATACAGGTATGAAAAACTTTAACGGTGAAAATGTGACAGTGGCTCAGGTTGATGCTGTTACTGCTGCTATTGATGCTGTTAAGGATTCTGCTGCCAGTGCTGCACTTAAATCATTTATGAGCAACTCATATATTTCTGTTGCAGCAACTTTAATCTATGGTCTGGGCAGTGCTGATGCTTATACTGAAGACTTAGATGCAAATACTGTTTACAGCAATCAGATCTCACTTTCAAAGAAAAATGTAAATGCTCTTGTAAATGATTTGCAGAATATTGTTAATAATAACAGACTCAATGAATTTGTTGAGTATATGGGTAAGGTTGACGTAAACAAACTAACAGATGCAATTGTAAAGGAAGCTATTGAAAAGTATCACGCTATGAGCAGTGACTATCAGGAAAAGGTTCCTGCTGATGTGAAGGAAAAGCTCGTTAACATTGCAACAAAAGGCTTCTATGACATTATGAAAACTGTTGATATGAATAATATCACCAGAGAAGTTCAGTCGAAGGTTTATGACAAATATGTATTAATGGACGAATTCAAGTCCACAATCCCTGCAGAGCTTTATGATAAGTATGTTCTTGTTCAGAAGCCTATTATGGATATGAATAACTTTGCTAAGGAGCTTGCTGCATTTAAGAAAACAGAGATTATCCGTCCGGAAAACAGCAAGGTTGCATGGACAACAGGCGGTATGCAAAGTGCTGTTGATAAACTCTGGGATCTCGTGGCAAATACACTTGTTCCGCTTATCGCCAAGGATATTGATTTATCAAATGGCTTAGATGATGTCCTCAAGGACAATCTTTATCAGCCTGAAATTCTTACAGAAATACTTAACCTATATGCAACACTTCTTGCAAGCGATGCGGTTATTGATGCAGGCGGAATGCAGTTGTCACTTAGTATGGTTGCAGGCTTTATTGTTACAAATGATAAGCTTGCCAATTACCTGGCATCAGACGGTGATAAGTATGCCGGTGCGGTTGAAAAGATTAAATCAGCAACCGGTGCAAATAATGCTGAAAAGATGGCGAATGCAGCAGCAATGAAATTCACAGCTAAGGATTTCGGATTTACAGCCGGTGACCGTGAGGGATTTGAAGATGCACTTCTTGCAGTGCTCCGTCCGATTACAACACTTCTTGCACCCGGTACAAAGCTTCTTATTGTTGATGTTGATATCAAGATGTTTGACTATATGACCGACGACGGAAAATATCGGACCGGTGTGTATTCAACACTGATTCCGCTTCTTGAGCAGCTTGGTATGATTGGTCTTCCGACTCAGGAAGAATATAAGGCTAATTACGAGAGCGTAAAAGCAGAAAAGGGTGCAAATATAGCTGCTGACGAATTCCTCAGACCTATTATTGACCATCTCTTCACTGATGTTGTTGATGTGATTTCACCTGACCCGCTGAACGGTCTTATCAAGGTGCTTCCTCGTCTTGCTCATATCGTAAATACAGATATGCTTGACAGCACAATCAAAGAGGCTGCAGGTTCATTAGGTGTACTCGGCGGAGCGGTTGAAGGACTTGATGTTTCAAAGAATTCTATCAATAATCTTCTTGCACAGCCGATTGACCTTACAGACCTTCTTGGCATCAAGCTTACACTGCCTCCGATTGACTGGGCAAAGCTTGCTGACTGCTGTACTCTTGAGGTTGTAGAAAGCTCATCTAATTCAAATAAGTATTTCATTCTCAGAAACGGCGATACAGATACTGTATTCACAACATTGTTCTATTATGTATATGATGTAGTGTTTGCCGACGAGAATACTTATAAAGCTCTCAGAAAACTGATTACAGATAATCTTGGTGCACTCTCTTCAATGGTTACAAATTATACCGATAAGTTTGTTAAAATCGGTAAGGTTGAAACATATGGTGAGGTTCTTGAACTGCTCGGAACGCCTACAGGTGATGCTATTGAAAAGCCTGTGACTCCGGTTGATCCTGAGAATCCTAACAAACCATCCGGTGACAGCAATAATAACACCAATCAACCTAATATTAATAAGCCTAACCTTAATGACTTGATTAATAAGGGTGACCAAACAAATGGTAATACTTCGGTAAAGAAGAATGTTAAAAATCCGTTTATTCCTAAGACAGGCGGAGAAAGCACAGCATATGTTATGATGGCTGTATATTCTGTTCTTGCACTGGCAATCGGTGCTGCAGCAGTTATATACAAAAAGAAGAGTGACTGTACTGAAAAGTAATTAAAATTACCTCCAATATATAAAGTGAAAAAACGCAGATGCTTCGGCATTTGCGTTTTTTTACTTAAGATAACATAAAAACACGAAGCCTTTATCGGGTCTCGTGTTTAATGCTTTTATTTTATTGCATTTACAAATCTTTTGGTAATATCCATTGGTCTTGTTATTGCTGTTCCGACAACCGCACAGAGAACGCCGGTGTCCATTGCTTTTTTCAGCTCTTCAGGAACCCATATACCGCCTTCGGCAATAACCGGCTTGTCAAGCTCGTTAACATATCTTTCCATAAGCTCAAAGTTCGGCAGTGGTGCACCCTTTGTGTAGGGGGTGTAGCCTGACATTGTTGTGCCGATTAAGTCAAATCCAAGCTCCTGCGCTTTTTTGCCCTCCTCAAAACAGCTTGTATCAGCCATAAAGAGTTGGTTCGGGTATTTGGCTCTTACCTCTGTGAAAAATTCCTCAAGTGTTACACCGTTTGGATGCAGTCTGTTCGTAGCATCAAGAGCGATGATTTCACAGCCGATTTCAACCAGTGCATCAACCTCTTTCATCGTAGGGGTAATATAAACGTCACTGTCGTCATAAACCTGCTTGATAATGCCGATAACGGGCAAATCAACCTTTTCCTTAATTGCTTTTATGTCAACAACTGTATTTGCTCTGATACCTGCAGCACCGCCAAGGTATGCAGCCCATGCCATTTTTGACATTATGTAGCTGTCACAGAGCGGTTCGGTTTCAAGCGCCTGACAGGATACAATTAATCCATCTTTGATTTTTTCTAAAATTTCTTTATTATTCATTTTAATCACCTTCTTGATTATATCACGTGTATATGCTACAATCAAGCAAGAGGTGATGATTATGAATAATTTAAACAAATTTCGCGGTATATTTTGTGCGTTGAATGCAATTTATGATGAAAATGACAATATAGACACAGCTAAAATCAAAGAGCTTGTGAATATATACAAGTCCAAGGGCGTTAAGGGTGCTTATGCCTGCGGCTCAACAGGCGAGGGCTTTTTACTTTCAATGGAGGAAAGGAAGCAGGTTGCCGAGGCTGTTGTGGAGGCAGCAGGTGATGACTTTACAGTTATCGTTCATGTTGGTTGTCCGTCAACCAAGGACAGTATCGAGCTTGCAAAGCACAGTGAAAAAATCGGTGCAGATGCAATCAGTGCAGTGCCCAGTGTTTACTACCACCTGCCGGAGGAAAGTATCAAGCTTCATTGGAATTCAATAATTGACTCAACAGATGTTCCGTTTATTATATATAATATTCCGCAGCTTACAGGTTTTAATCTTTCACCTGAGCTGCTCGGTGAAATGAGCAGAAATCCTAAAGTTATAGGTGTTAAAAATTCAGCAGAGCCTGTTTATCTTATGGAGAGATACAGACAGGCAGCAGGTGATGATTTTATTATTTTCAACGGCAGTGATGAGCAGTTTGTTGGCGGCAGATTAATGGGTGCCGACGCAGGTATCGGCGGCACATACGGCTGTATGCCTGAGCTTTTTGTTGAGCTTGACAGACTGGTGAATGAAAATAAAATTGATGAGGCTCAGGCTCTTCAGTTCAAAATTAATGATTGTATTTTTGCTCTTCTTTCCTGTAAGTCACTTTACGGTGCCGCTAAAAAGGTAATGAGCATCAGATTCGGTATTGCGTGCGGTGACCCAAGAAGTCCGTTCCTTCCTGTAACAGAAGAGGAAGCAAGACCGGTTGCTGAGAAAATCAACAAGTATGTTGCAGAGCTTAATAAATAATATAATTTATGACCGACCCTTCGGGGTCGGTTTTATCTTAAGAAATTGTAAGCTTGCTTTAACTTCTTGTTTATGTCAGTCTAATATGATATTATTGAATCGGTGATAGTATGAATGAAAAAATATTTCTGCTTGAGGATGATATATTCCTGCGTGACGGACTTTGCGAGCTGCTTGAAAATGCAGATTACACAGTTGTCAGCGCAGGCACAATAAAGGAGGCAGAGGAGGCTGTTAAGAGCTCAGCCTTCAGTCTGCTCATTCTTGATGTAATGCTGCCTGATGGCAGCGGCTTTGATTTTTGCCAGAGATTAAGAGCTATGGGGGTTTCAACGCCTATTCTGTTTTTGACTGCCTGTGATGATGAAATACAGATTGTCCGTGGGCTTGACAGCGGTGCGGATGACTATGTTACAAAGCCTTTTAAGCTTCTTGAACTGCTGTCGCGTGTTCGTGCTTTAATCAGAAGAAATACTGTATCAACCTTCACAAGCCGTGAAATTATGGTTGATACAAATAATATGACTGTTAAAAAGAACGGCGAAGTAATTTTTGTGACAAAAACGGAATTTCAGATTTTATCCTGTTTAATCAGAAACAGCGGTGTTATTATTACCCGTGCAACGCTTTTGCAGAATATCTGGGATGACAACGGCAATTTTATTGATGACAATACGCTGTCTGTTCATATGAGCCGACTGCGTGAAAAAATCGGTGCCGAGCATATTACAACAGTTCGCGGTGTCGGTTACCGTTGGGAGGAAGGAAAATGAAATTTTTAACAGTTCTTCCCTGGCTGATTGTTGCATTGTTGGCGGTTGTTTGTATTGTTCTGATTATAAGACAGGTGCAGATTAAAAAGAATGTGAATAAGCTTTCCGACGATATTAATGAATTTGTAAATACAGGCAGCCAGACGGAATTCAGTGTATATGATAATTATTTTGCAGGATTGCAGAATGGCGTTGCAGATTTGCAGGAGATTATCTGCTTTGAACGCAATCGGTTGGTTCAGGAAAGCAAAAAGAATACAAAATTTATATCGGATATTTCACATCAGCTAAAAACACCCATTGCCGCACTTCGTCTTTACTGTGAAATGGATAAGGAGCGCAATGCTTCACCGCACAGCGAAAAAGAGCTTCAGCTTGTTGATAAAATGGAAAAACTGGTTTATCAGTTATTAAGGCTTGAAAAACTCAAGGTTGATTCATATGTTATGAATTTTAAATTGGTTAAAGCAGAGGATATTGTAAGCAAGGTTTTTGCTGAATTTCGCCCCCTTTTCCCGAATAAGAAAATGGTGTTAAGCGGTGAAAGTGTTATCCGCTGTGACGAAACATGGCTTGGCGAGGCACTTGGCAATATTGTAAAAAATGCCTGTGAGCATACTGTTTATAATGGAATTGTGACAGTTGACATCAGTGAAAACAGACACTCAACAATTATTGAAATCGGCGACAACGGCGGCGGTATAGCAGAGGAGGAAATACCGAATCTTTTTACACGCTTTTATAAGGCTGAAAATTCCTCGCCTGACAGTACAGGAATTGGTCTTGCCATAACAAAGGCTGTTGTTGAAAAGCACCATGGTATTATCAGTATTGAAAATAAAAATAATGGCTTGTATTTTACAATATGTATTCCCCATATTGACGGGTACGAAACTATATAAAAGCTACTGAAAAATCAGTAGCTTTTTTACAACATTACGAAAACGTAAGATTAAAGTAAGATAAACGAAAGATTAGAGTGTTAGTATTAAGATAGAATTGATCAGGACAGCAAGTCGGAATACGCGGAATAAGAGGTATGATTATGAAAAAGAAACTAACTGTTAATACCCTTGCCTTCGGTAATCTTAAGCATAGGAAAAAGCAGTATGCAATAATGATTATCGGTATTATTCTTGCAATGGTTTTTTCCTGCAGTATGATACTCTATTTTTTCAGTTCATACGAGGCACTCGATAAAGAATATCAGAATAATTACGGCAGACAGGATATTATTGCATCTGCCTATGGTAAGGATGAAACGGTTTTTAAAGAAGCAAAGCATAACGGACTTTTAGCCGATTATGGTGTTGCCCATATTCTCGGCAGTGTATGTGCTGCGGATAGGGATTACAATGTTCCTGTTGCCTGGCTTGACGAGAAGGCAAAGGATTTTTCAAATATCTGTTTTGTTGACGGTACATACCCGGTGAATGAAAATGAAATTGCTCTTGAACAGACTGTTCTTGCAAGGCTTCTGTAGGCATTTTATCGGGCTTTGCGGTTTATACAATCGGATTTTTTGCTGTGAATATTTATAATAAATCACAGGGCAGAAATATTGATTTGATTTTTGACCCGTGGCTTACACTTGTTTTCTGTGTTGTTCTTGTTGCAATATGTACTGCAAATCTATGGCTTAAAGTACACAAGGAAATGAAAAACAGTATTATCGAAAATATAAGAGAACTATAAAAAAATCCCCTTGCAGAATTGTTTCTGCAGGGGGATAACTGATTTTAAGCGTTTTGAATTTTGGTCGTGATTTTGTTAATAAGAACATCATATCTGCAAAGCTTTTTGATGAAATCCAATGCCAGAGCAAGTGCCAGTGACAGTACAAAGAGGACAGCAAATATCAGCATAAAATGCTTGAAAGAGTATACGAAGTTACGCAGATAATTAAGTCTTATAAATGTGTGCGTAAGGAATATGGTCATTGAGTGCTTACCAAGGAATTCAAGTATTTTGTTGAGCACGGGAATGCGGATTATACAGAACCTGAAGAAGCAGATAAATGCAAGCGGGATTATGCCATAATTAAGTTCCCACGCAACAGTGCGGTCGTATTTCAGCATTATAATATAACCTGCTCCGATAAGTCCGCCGAAGAGTACAAAAGAAGTGATATATGACACGATTTTATTTTTCGGCAATCTTTCTTCAATCTTATTAAACAGGTCATAATCGGCAAACATCATCCCGAAAACGACAGGAAGAATAAAGGTGTAAATATTTGTTCCGCCCGGATAGTTCGCCTTTAACAGCCTCGGCAGTATTGTGATTAAAAGAATGATTGGTAAATAACCTGTTTTTTTTGAAAGTGCATATACAAGAGGAATAATAAGAATGAATACAATTGCCGCACTCATATACCACCACGTGCCGTTCAGGGTCGGTGTATTGAAAAGGTTTGCCAGACCGAGGAAATCGTTAATAAGATAGAATATTCCTGCATACGGCGTTTTTTCAAAATAAGTTGTATAAGGCAATTTGTTTATTAGCATTGTTACGATAAGAAAGATGACATAAATAAACCAGAAGCCAGACAGAGTCTTTATAAGTCTTGTGGTATTCCATTTAACAATATCTTTTCTGTTGAAATTCTGTCCTGCAATTGATTTTAGCAAGCCATAGCCTGTTATAAAAGCGAACAGACTCACACATACTTTAAATAAAAAGGCGACATTTACAACAAATGTCTGGCTGAATGGTGTGAAGTCGATTTCAAACCCATTGAATCTGTCAGCAGTACAATAAAGATGATGGAAAAGCATCAGTATTATTGCAAGTCCTTTAATGGCAAAGGAGTCGTTTTTGGTAAGTCCTTGTTTCATTTTTTAGTCCTTTCGGCAAATGTTAAGTTATAAATTTATAATAGCACAATGTTATTTTGTTGTCCATACTTAATTGTTTTGACAAACAGTTCCATGTTTGATATAATTATATAATTAAAAAAGTGTAATGTAAAAGCGGGAGATAATATGACGGTAAAACGTTTATTTGATTTGTTTTTTAAAAACGTAAAAAAACTTGGTAAAAGCCAGTTTTTCAGGGCTAAATTTTATGTCACAAATTATGCTGCAAAGTATGATGTTGATGACAGGTTAATGTTGTTTGAAGCTTTCAGCGGTGATGATTTTTCAGGCAATCCTTTTTATGTTCTGGAAAATATTTATAATGACAAAAAATTCAGGGATTACAAAAAGGTTATATCCGTTAATAAATTGAGCTTTCCTAAGGTGAAGGCGCTGCTTGACAATTACGGCTTTAAGGATAATGTACAAATTGTTCAGAAGAACAGTCCTGCCTATTGCAAGGCATTGACTACGGCAAAATATCTTGTTAATAATGTTGCCTTTCCGACATATTTTATTAAGCGTGAGGGTCAGATTTATCTGAATACCTGGCATGGCACCCCGTTGAAGGGTCTTGGCAGGAGCATTAAGGATAACCCTAACACTATAGGAAATGTTCAGCGTAATTTTCTTATGTCAGACTATTTGCTTTACCCTAATGCGTACTCATTTGAGCATATCAAAGAGGATTATATGCTTGACTGGTTTTATAAGGGTAAGTATGTTCTGGGCGGTTATCCATGCAACGGCAGGTTTTTTGATAATTCAAGAGTTAATAAAATCCGCAGAGATTTCGGGCTTGAGGGTAAAAAGGTTGTTGTTTATATGCCTACCTGGAGGTCTGTCCCTAAGGGAGATGAGATAAATAAGCAGATATATTATATTATGCATCTGCTTGTGGAAATGGAGTCAAGGCTTGACGAAAATACTGTTGTGTTTGTTAAGCTTCATCACCTTGCATCTGCTGAAATTGATTTGGAAGGCTTTGAAAAAATCAGGGAATTCCCTTCAAATTATGAAACCTATGATTTTCTGAGTATTGCCGATTGTCTTATTACAGATTATTCAAGCGTTATGTTTGATTTTGCAAATACAGGCAGAAAGATTTTGCTTTATACTTATGATAAAGAGGAGTATATGGCAGGCAGAAGTATGTATTTTGACATTGAAAAGCTGCCTTTTTTTGCCACATATGATGCACGTCAGATTGCTGATGCTGTTAATAATGATGAGCTTGAATATGATTACAGTGAACTTGTAAGGGAATACTGTAATTACGACAATAAAAAGGCAGCAGGAAATCTTGTTAATCTTATGCTTACAGGCAGAAAATCACCTGAAATGAAGCTGATTAACGGTACTGATTATCATAACGACAAGGAAAATGTGCTGATTTATGCAGGTGTTCTGCAGAAAAACGGAATGACCACCGCACTTAAGAATCTCGTTAACAGTCTTGATGCTGACGAAAGAAATTATATTCTCACATTCTATGCGAGAAAAACGAACCCTAATAAGCTGCTTATTAATGAGTTCCAGTCGGGTGTTAAATATATACCTATGCAGGGTCCGAAAAATCTGAATGTCAAAGAGGCAATTCTTCAGGTGCTTTATTATATGAATATCAGCACAAAAGCAACCAAGAAAGCACTCGACAGCATTTATGAGCGTGAGCTCAGACGATGCTTTCCTACAATCAGCTTTGACCATGCGATTCACTTTACAGGCTATGAAAAGCATATTATGCAGCTTCTCGGCAGGCTGACCTGCCCTAAGTATATCTGGGTGCATAATAATATGTACAAGGAATCCACCACAAAAAATAACTTCCACATAAATTCTGTAAAATATGCATATGCAAACTTCGACAAAATTGTTGTTGTAAGGGAAACAATGGGCGAAGAGCTTAAGCCGTTTATGAGTGATGCAGAGCAGAAAAAGATTTGTGTTGTTCATAACCAGAATGACGTTGATAACATTGTCAGCAAGTCGGCACTTGCAGTTGAGTTTCAGGATGATACTTTCTGCACTGCCAAGCTTTCAAAGCTGAATGAAATACTTGCGGATAAGTCAATTAACAAGTTTGTGAATATTGCTCGTTTTTCACAGGAAAAGGGTATTGACAGACTGATTACAGCTTTTGATAAATACAGAAAAGAAAGTGACCCTGATGCATGGCTTATTGTAATCGGCGGTTACGGTAAGGAGTTTGAAAGCATTCTTTCTATGGTTCAGGATGAGAAGGAAAATACAATTATTGATCATGTCATTATCATAAAATCAATTATGAATCCTTACCCTATTTTAAAGAATTGTGATGCCTTTGTACTGTCCTCTCTCTATGAAGGACTGCCTATGACAATTATTGAGGCTTTGATTTTGGATGTTCCTGTTATTTCAACGGATATTACAGGTCCGAAGGAATTTCTTGAGGCGGGCTACGGTTATCTTGTTGATAACAGTGAGCAAGGCTTGGTTGACGGATTTAAAGCCTTTAAAAACAACGAGCTTAAGGGTCTTGTTAAATTTGATGTTGAGAAGTTTAACAATGACGCAATGGCGGAATTTGAACAAGTATTTGAGTAAAATTAAAACCGATAAGTGCATTTCCTTTTGCGTTTATCGGTTTTTTTATGTGTTACAGTCGATTATTACCATTTTATTAACAAATCCTGTTTATATTGATTGATTATAATTTAACAATATGGTATAATAAATTGGCTATACTTACATTAGGATAAATACAAATCCCAAGGAGTGCATTAGTATGAAATTGAAATCATTTAAGAAAGGAGTTCATCCTTATGGCGGCAAAGAGCTGTCAAAGGATTGTGAAATAAAAAGCATAGCAGCAGGCTCTGTTTTGGTGTATCCGCTTTCACAAAGCATCGGTGCCCCGGCAAAGGCTGTTGTCAGCGTTGGTGACAGGGTTCTTAAGGGACAGCTTATTGCTGAAGCAGGTGCTTTTATTTCAGCTCCGATTTACAGCAGCGTTTCAGGTGTTGTAAAGAAAATTGAAAAAAGGCTTGTAACGAACGGTTCTATGGTTGAGTCCATCGTTATCGAAAATGATAATTCGGATGAAGCTGTATCAGGCTTTGGTGAGCCGAGAAATGTTGAACGCTTAACGCAGGATGAAATTATTGATATAATTAAGGAGTCAGGCATAGTCGGTCTCGGCGGTGCAGGCTTTCCCACAAGTGTTAAGATTGCTCCGAAAAATCCGCTTGATATTGACACCTTGATTATTAACGGTGCCGAATGTGAGCCTTATCTTACCTCGGATTACAGATTGATGCTTGAAAAGTCGGATGAAATTATTAAGGGAATTAAGGCTGTTTTAAAACTGCTGCCGAATGCAAAGGCTGTTATCGGTATTGAAAACAATAAGGATGATGCAATTAAGATTTTAGAGGATAAAGTCTCAGCAGAAGAAAAAATCAGTGTTCAGCCCTTGAAAACAAAATATCCTCAGGGCGGTGAAAGACAGCTTATTTTTGCAGTAACAGGCAGAAAGCTTAACTCAAAAATTCTTCCTGCCGATAAGGGATGTATTGTTATTAATACTGCAAGCTGTTACGCAATTTACGAAGCGGTTTATCTGAGTATGCCGTTAATCCACAGGGTTATGACAATAACGGGTGAGGCTGTTAACAGTCCATGCAATGTTGATGTTCCTTTGGGTATGAGTCACAGCGAAGTACTTGAGGCTTGCGGCGGTGCAAAGGATGATGTTGTCAAGTTTATTTCAGGCGGACCTATGATGGGTATGGCTATGAGCACGCTTGATATTCCTGTTGTTAAAACTTCATCATCAATCCTTGCATTTTCAAAGGATGATGTTGCAATGCTTCCTCAGTCTGCATGTATTCATTGCGGCAAGTGCGTGGCTGCCTGCCCTGAAATATTAGTTCCGCAGATGATGTGCAAATCAATTAAAACAAATGATTATGAAAGATTCGCTGACCTCGGCGGTATGGAGTGTATGGAGTGCGGAAGCTGCACCTTTGTATGTCCTGCCAAAATTCCGCTTACCCAGATGTTTAAGCTCGGTAAGGTTAAGGTCAGGGAAGTTCAGCTTGGTAAATAAGGAGGGGAATAAAAATGTATAATGTTTCAGTATCTCCTCACGTGAGGTCACAGAATACCACTAAGTCAGTAATGCGTGATGTAGCTATTGCATTGCTGCCTGTGCTGGCATTCGGTGTTTATCAGTTCGGTTTAAGAGCTCTGATGGTAATTGCAATATGTATTGTTACCTGTGTTTTAAGTGAACTGATTTTTGAACTGCTTGCTAAAAAGACAATTACCATTTTTGATTACAGTGCTGTTGTAACCGGTATGATTTTAGCAGTGAACCTTCCGGCAAATGTTGCATGGTGGATTCCTGTTATCGGCAGCGTATTCGCAATTGTCGTAGTTAAAATGCTCTTTGGCGGTCTGGGTCAGAATTTTATGAATCCTGCTTTGGCAGCAAGGTGCTTTTTGCTGATTTCCTTTACAGGACGAATGAGTGATTTTGCCACAAGCGGAACCTTATCCGATCAGTTTGAAATAATAAAAACAAGTGGCTTTAAGGCACTGACTGCAGCCGCAGATGCTACTGCAGGTGCAACACCGCTTGCAGTGCTTAAGGGTGGAGAAGAGGTTGATTTGCTCACTCTTTTCCTCGGCTTCCATGGTGGATGCATAGGTGAAGTGTCAGCACTTGCGATTTTAATCGGCGGTCTTTATCTGATTATCAAAAAGGTGATTTCAGTCAGAATTCCGCTTACTTACATTTTGTCAACCGCTTTATTTATATTTGTAATTAATATAGCAAGTGGTAATGATGTTTCCTTGAACTATATGCTTGGTCAGGTGCTTTCAGGCGGACTTCTTGTAGGTGCATTCTTTATGGCAACTGACTATGTAACAAGTCCGATTACTCCATGGGGTCAGATCATTTACGGCATAGTTCTTGGCTTGCTTACTGCACTGTTCCGTGTTCTCGGCTCTTCTGCAGAAGGCGTATCTTATGCAATTATTATTGGCAATCTCCTTGTTCCGATTATTGAAAAGATTACAATTCCAAAGCCTTTCGGCTGTGAAAAAGCGAAAGGAGAGAATAAATAATGGCAAAGAAAAAGTCAGGTATAATACTCAATACGATTGTATTGGTAATAGTTACTCTTGTTTGTGTTTCACTTCTTGCAGTTGTTAATCAGATTACGAGAGGACCTATTGAGCAGGCAGAAATTAATGCCAGAGCAGAGATTTATAAGGTTGTGTATCCCGATGCAGATGCTTTTGCAGAGGCAGATAATACAACAGAAATGCTGGAAAAATCAGCAGAGGTAATGAAAAATGCCGGCTATGAGGGCTGCTTTGCAAACGATGTTCTGTCTGTTACAGATGCAGACGGCAGTGTGGTTGGTTATGTTATTGCAGCGACATCACCAAATGGCTACGGCGGCGATATTCAGGTGGCTATCGGTATTACAAAGGACGGCAAGCTTACCGGCTTTGATGTTATCAGCAACAGCGAAACTGCGGGTCTTGGCTCTAAATGTACGGAGCCTGATTTTAAAAATCAGTTTATCGGTAAGTCTGCTTCAACACTTGGGGCTACAAAATCAGGAGCTACTGCTGATAATCAGATCGACGCAATCAGCGGTGCTACAATTACAAGTAATGCTGTAACAGAAGCTGCCAATGCGGCAATCGTTTTCTATCAGGAAAACTTTGCAGGCGGTGTAAAGGATAAGGTTGAAAATGTTGTTGTTGACAATGCCGAGGAGCTTGGCGACAGCTATAAAATCACTGTAACAACAACCAAGGGCTTTGCAGGAAAAATTACACTTGCTGTTGAAATTGGCAAGGATTCAACACTTAAGAGCTTTGAAATCATATCATCAAATGAAACACCCGGCTATGGTGCAAAAGCACAGGAAGCTGATTATGCAGCAAAGTTTGTGGGCTTGAAGGCTGACAAAATTTCATTTGTTAGTACAGGTGCGAATAAGGATAATAATGAGATTGATGCAATAAGTGGTGCTACAATTACAACCAGGGCTGTTGATATGGCTGTGAATGAAGCAATCAAGTATTATCAGGAGAATTACGGCGGCGGCTTATCAGAAGCTTTTGTTAATGCGGCAGATGAGCCGGAGGAATCGGTTGATGCAGTTGCAGCTGCATCACCGCAGCCCGGTAAAATCAGCGTTTTAGCATACGGAAAGGGGGAGTGAGATTATGAAAAAAGTATTTGAAAGACTTTATAACGGTATTGTTAAAGAAAATCCCGTTTTAGTTCTTATGCTCGGTATGTGTCCCACTCTTGCAGTTACTACCAGTGCAAAAAACGGTCTGGGTATGGGTGTTGCTACCATGGCAGTTCTCATTATGTCAAACTTAATCATTTCACTTCTTCGCAAGGTTATTCCCAATGGTGTAAGAGTTCCGGTATATATCATAATCATTGCGTCTTTTGTTACAATTGTTGAAATGCTTATGCATGCATACGTTACTTCTCTTTACAGCAGTCTGGGTATATTTATCCCACTTATTGTGGTTAACTGTATCATACTTGGCAGAGCTGAGCAGTATGCATCAAAAAACAATCCGATTTTATCAATATTTGATGGTATCGGTATCGGTTTGGGCTTTACTGTCGGTTTAACAATTATCGGTATGGTAAGAGAGTTAATCGGTGCAGGTACGCTGTTCGATATTCAGGTTATGCCTGAAAGCTATGAGCCTGTGTCCATATTTGTAATGGCTCCCGGTGCATTCTTTGTGCTTGCTATTCTCTGTGCAATTCAGAATAAATTCAAGCTTAAGGGTGCCAACAGACACACAAAGGGCGAAACCAAGTGTAATGGTGATTGCAGAAACTGCTCTTCAGCTAAGGAGGAGGTAGAGAACGATGGCTAAAACATTATTCCTTGTGCTGATTACAACCGCTTTAATAAATAATGTTGTGCTCAGTCAGTTCCTTGGTATCTGTCCGTTCCTTGGTGTATCAAGAAATACGAAAACCGCAGCGGGTATGGGCGGTGCAGTGGTTTTTGTTATAACATTGTCATCTGCAGTAACAAGTCTTCTTTACACCTATGTGCTTGATAAGCTGGGTCTTACCTATTTGAGAACAATCGTATTTATTGCAGTTATTGCTTTCCTTGTACAGCTTGTTGAAATTTTTCTTAAGAAGGTTTCACCTGCTCTTTATAAGAATCTGGGTGTATTTCTCCCGCTGATTACAACGAACTGTGCGGTACTCGGTACAGCACTTACAAATGTACAGCAGTCAAATGATTTTGTAACAAGTGTTGTGACAGGACTTGGTACTGCACTCGGCTTCTGTGTTGCAATAATTATTATGGCAGGTGTCCGTGAAAAGACAGAAAGCAATGATTTCCCTAAGGCATTTGCAGGAACACCCGCTGTTCTTATGACTGCATGTCTGATGTCAATCGCCTTTTACGGCTTTAACGTGTTTGCTTAAACGGAGGTGCTGTTATGGATTTTAATGAAATAGCAATTGCTGTCGGCATTGTTTGTGCAATCAGTGTTATTATCGGTTTAGCTCTTGGTATTGCCGAAAAGATTTTTCATGTTGAGGTTGATGAAAAGGAAGAGCAGGTAAGGGATGCACTTCCGGGTTCAAACTGCGGCGGCTGCGGTTATGCGGGCTGTGATGCACTGGCAAAGGCTATCGCAAAGGGCGATGCTGCTGTTTCAGCCTGTCCTGTAGGCGGAAAACCCACAGCAGAAAAGATTGCTGAAATTATGGGCAAAGAGCTTGGTGAGCTTGAACGCAAGGTCGCCTATGTAAAATGTGACGGTACCTGCGAAAAAAGACACGAATCATATAATTATTTCGGTGTTGATAGCTGTGTTTATGCTGCTAAGATGCCCGGTTCAAGTCCTTATTCATGCAGCTACGGCTGTCTTGGATTCGGCTCCTGTGCAAAGGTTTGCCCTGTAAGAGCGATAAGAATAATTGACAAAAAAGCAGTTGTTGATGAGAGTCTGTGTATTGCCTGCGGCAGGTGCGTAAAAATCTGCCCTCACAATCTTATTGATTTTGTTCCTGCTAACAGCACATATCGTGTTCAGTGTTCGTCGCTTGCGAGAGGTAAGGATGTTACTGCTGCCTGTACAGCGGGCTGTATCGGATGTGGAATCTGTGCTAAAAACTGTCCGAGCGATGCAATTATATTTGAAAATAATATTGCTCGTATTGACTATGACAAGTGCATTAAGTGCGGTGCCTGTGAGGAAAAATGCCCCAGAAATATTATTAAAATATAAGATACTGCCTGTTGCAATAAAAAAAAGTACAACCAAAAATCCAATTAAAAGGAAAGTTGAGCTATTTGCCGACATAATTTCATTCACTCTATGGGAATGTCCCTGCAAATACGGGCTATTATCAAGCAGATTACTCATGTCCTCGAACAATTTTTCGTTATCTTCGATGCCCTCGCCATTTATGCTCACAATACTGTTTTCTAAAACAGTACCAGATTTTATCAGTTCATAAACATTATCACTTACAATCATTGTACCTATGCTGTTTGCAAAGGAAATAGGATTGTTGAGTGTTGTTGCTTTTACAGTAAGTGGTATGCTGC
>VSOH01000089.1 GCA_009774735.1 Clostridiales bacterium | reverse complement strand
GGCAGATGCTCTCCCAGCTGAGCTATGCTCCCACATCGCCATATCGCAGTCTAGCGACGTGTTAAATAATACAATAATGCAAGTAAAAAGTCAAGAGTTTTTTTCAATTTTTTTTAACTTTTTTTGGAAGTTATTTTTAAGCATATTATTTGAGCAATTTCTTAATATCATCAGGCGTAAATTCGTAGGTTTTGTCACAAAAATGACATTCCACTTTAGTGTTTTCACCTGAGCTGATCATATCCTCAAGTGATTCCCTTCCTGTAGATATAAGTGCTGACTCAACCTTCTCTTTTGAACAATTGCATCTATACTCTATGTGACTTTCATCAAGCTTTGAAAGCTCCAGACCTTTCATTGCAGCCTTCGCAATATCATCAGGTGTCATACCTTTGCTGAGCATTGTGGTAACAGGCTCTAACGATTCGACAGCATATTCTATTTTACTGATAACATCATCAGGACAAAAAGGAAGAAGCTGAATAATAAATCCGCCTGCAGCGGCAACTGTTAAATCAGGATTAACAAGAACTCCAAGAGCACAAACGGACGGTGTCTGCTCAGATGAAACAAAATAATTTGTAATATCCTCTGCTATCTCGCCGCTGATAATCTCTGTCTGACCGACATATGGCTCTTTCAATCCTATGTCTTTCATAACATAAAGATAACCATCTGTTCCTACCGTTCCTTTTACATCAAGCTTTCCTTTATCATTTAACGGGATTTCAACCACGGGATTCTGCACGTAGCCTCTCGCATTACCATCACTGTCCGAAACAGCAATAAGAGAGCCTGCAGGCCCGCCGCCATTCATTCTGAGTGTGATGCTGTCATCCTTGCCCTTGAGCATATCACCCATCATGGATGTGGCTGTCATAAGTCTGCCAAGTGCTGCAGTATTAACAGCAGATGTTTTATGAACCTGCTCTGCCACAGCAACCATATCGGTAGTATCGGCAGCAATAACAAATGCACTGCCGTCTTCTGTTATATATCTAACAATTTTTCCCATAGAATTATTTCCTTCTGCATACAAAATATATTCTTTCACTTTCCGCTTTATGCACATCAGCCGAAAGTTCATCATAAATTCCGATAATATTAAAATCCTTAAGAGCCGAAATCAGTTCATCAACGTCGTAAGCCGTTTCAACAAACTCTTCACTGAACCTGTCATAGTTTTTACCATTATAAACAAAGAAATCAAGCAAAATCCTGACTTTATTATTACCCAGTGATTCATTATCCCAACTTAAGAAAAAGTCCTCTTCGTCAAAAACAAAGGTATGCTCTGCCAATATTTCATTATGCTTGTATATAGTATTAACATCAAAAACAAAGATACCTCCATCATTAAGGCAATTATAAACAGACAAAAAGCATTTTTTGACAGCATTTATATCCTGAAGATGATTAATGCTGTCAAGAGTACAAGTACAAAAATCAAATTTTTCATTTATAACAAAATCCGAAATATCCGTGCAAATAAAATCACTGTCAGGGCATTTTGCCTGTGCGACAGTCAGCATATCAGGTGACAAATCAACACCTGTGACCTTGTAGCCTTTTTCTTTAAAATGAGAGCACAGCGTTCCTGTACCGCAGGCTAAATCGACAAGCCTATTACCACCATTGCCATACTTAGAAAAGAAGTTAGAAATGTAATCACTTCTAACTTCATAGTCTGCATTTTCGGTTAATCTGTCATAAAACAGTGCGAAAGTATTATAGCTCACTTTCCTTCTCCTGTGCTCTGATGCGTTCAAAAATCCTGTCATAACCGTCGCAGCCATACTGAAGAGAACGGTTAACACGGCTGATTGTTGCAGTTGATGCACCCGTTGAATTAACTATATCCGTATAAACACATTTTTCACTAAGCATTTTTGCAACAACCAAACGCTGGCTTATCGCCTTAAGCTCCTGAATAGTGCAAAGATCCTCAAAAAAATCATAACATTCATCGCTGTTTTCAAGTGCTAATACAGCTTTAAATAAAAAATCAAGATTATCATCCTGCAATTTTCTGCCCATAAAACAACCCCCTAAGAATTTAATAACATTTTAACACATTAAACTGTGATTGTAAAGAAAAATCCCCGAAAAAATTCGGGGACTTCACAAATTATTCACTTATTAAATCATTGTAAAAATCAAAACAATCAAATGTACTGAAATAGTCCTTTGGGGTTTCTGCTCTTCTGATAAGCTGGAATGAACCATCCTCTTTGAGAAGAATTTCTGCACTCTTAAGCTTACCATTATAGTTATAGCCCATTGAAAAGCCATGTGCACCGGCATCATGAATAAACAGATAATCGCCCATATCAATTTTAGGAAGCATTCTGTCTATTGCAAATTTATCGCAGTTTTCACAAAGGGAGCCTGTTACATCATACTTATTATTACAAGGCTCATTTTCCTTGCCAAGAACAGTAATATGATGGTATGCACCATAGATTGCAGGACGCATTAAATTAACGGCACAGGCATCAACACCCACATATTCCTTATGTGTATGCTTTTCATTGATAGCCTTTGTAACCAGACCGCCGAAAGGGCCAAGCATATATCTGCCGAGCTCTGTATAGATTGAAACATCATCCATACCTGCAGGAACTAAAACTTCCTCATACGCTTTTCTTACGCCCTCACCAATAACAAAAATATCGTTTGGCTCCTGATCGGGAAGATAAGGAATACCAATACCGCCTGAAAGATTGATAAAGGTAATATGGACATCAAGCTTTGCCTTTAAATCAGCAGCAAGCTCAAACAGAAGCTTTGCAAGCATAGGATAATACTCGTTTGTAACAGTATTTGAGCAGAGGAAGGAATGTATGCCGAATTCCTCAACGCCCTTTTCTTTGAGTATTCTGAACGCCTCATAAATCTGTTCAGTAGTCATACCATACTTTGCATCACCGGGATTGTCCATAATGTCATTTGAAATTTTAAATATTCCGCCCGGATTATAACGGCAGCTCATTTTCTTTGGCAGCTTGCCGCAGGCTTTTTCAACAGCTTCAATATGTGTAATATCATCAAGGTTAATAATACCGCCCAGATCATTGCAGTACTTAAATTCTTCCAGCGGTGTGTCATTAGATGAAAACATAATATCATCACCTGTAGCACCGATCGTTTTTGACATCATAAGTTCAGTCTTTGATGAGCAGTCACAGCCGCATCCGTATTCACGAAGAATATTGATTAAAAACGGGTTTGGAGTTGCCTTAACTGCAAAATACTCCTTATAGCCCTTATTCCATGAGAATGCTTTCTTTAAATTTGAAACATTTTCTCTTATTCCCTTTTCATCATAAAGGTGAAAAGGTGTAGGGTAAGAAGCCGCAATTTCTTCTACCTTTTCCTTAGTTACAAATGGTGTCTTTGCCATATTCTAAAATCCTCCATCACGAATTGAATTTTCAATATAATTTTTAATGCCATTAATTCCCTGCCCTGTTACGGCAGAAAACGGCACAACAGGAACACCGCCTGCAAATGCAAGCTCCTGCTTTGACAGCTTAAGTCTTTCCTCATAGGCTTTTTTCTTCAGCTTGTCCGCCTTTGTCATAACTATAATAAACGGGATGTCCATTTCCTGCATAAAGGTAATCATACCCATATCATCCTTAGTCAAAGGATGACGCATATCAATAAGCTGAACCACAAGCGTTATATTTCGGTCGGATTTAAAATACCCTTCCATAAGCTCACCAAATCGATTAAGCTCCTGCTTGCTGATTTTTGCATATCCATATCCCGGAAGGTCAACAAATTTAACGTCATCAACCTTGTAGAAATTTATTGTAATCGTCTTGCCCGGCACTGAACTGACCCTTGCAAGCTGTTTTCGATTGAATAGCTTGTTGAGCAACGAGCTTTTTCCTACATTGGACCTGCCTGCAAAAACGATTTCGGGGACCTCGCTTGCAGGAAGCTGTGAATGAAGTCCGTATGCTCTTTCAAACTCTGCTGTATTGTAATTCATAATTCTCCTATTGTGTAATTGACAGTCTGCCATTTTTTCTGTCAGGTACAATCACGTTATTAACAGTTTTAACATTAATCGGCTTTTCAAGTGCAAGCGGTATAATCTCATCAAAAGCAGAAACACTTACAAAATTAACCGAAGCCTTTACTTCATCAGAAATTTCACTCAAATCACGTTCATTATCCCGTGGTATAATTACAGTATTACACCCTGCATTGTAGGCAGCCATTGATTTCTCTTTAAGACCACCGATTGCCATTGCTCTGCCCTTAAGGCTGATTTCTCCGGTCATTGCAACATTTGATTTGATTGCCACACCTGTAAGTTCGCTGACAAGTGCGGTAGTAATTGCAAGACCTGCCGAAGGACCATCCTTGGGAATTGCTCCTTCAGGAGCATGGATGTGAATATCCTTTGTTTTATAAAAGTCAGTATCAATACCAAATTCAGCAGACTTTGAACGCACATATGAAACTGCTGTTTTGGCACTTTCCTGCATAACATCACCAAGATTGCCTGTAAGCTCAATTTTTCCTGTGCCGTCAAGAGCAGAAACCTCAATTGGCAGCATTGTTCCGCCAACACTTGTCCATGCAAGACCGTTAACTGTACCCACAAGATTTTCGCTGCTGATTTTATCCTTCAGATACTTCTTCTTACCTAAATACTCTTCAATATTTTCATCAGTCACTCTAAATGACTTTTTACCTTCGTCAAGCTCAATAATAGCCTTTCTGCAAAGTCCTGCAAGCTCCTTTTGAAGACGACGAACACCTGCCTCACGTGTATAGCAATCAATCAGTGAAAAAATACCGCTGTCGGAAATTTTAAATTCTCTTGCCGAAAGACAGTGCTTAGCCATTTCGTTTTTCAGCAGATGCTTTTTTGCAATATGAAACTTTTCTTCAATCGTATATGAATTAAGCTCAATTACCTCCATTCTGTCATAAAGCGGAGCAGGAATGGCGGTTGTATCATTCGCTGTAGTAATAAACATTACCTTGCTTAAATCAAATGGAAAATCTATGTAGTGATCCGTAAATGTATTATTCTGCTCAGGATCAAGTGCCTCTAATAAAGCTGATGATGGGTCACCTTTATAATCATTACCCAGCTTGTCAATCTCGTCGAGCAGAATTATCGGATTCATTGTGCCGCTCTTAATTACAGCATCAATTATTCTGCCCGGCATTGCACCAATATATGTTTTCCTGTGACCTCTGATTTCTGCCTCATCATGTATTCCGCCGAGTGCAACACGAACATACTTTCTGTTCATAGCGGCTGCAAGTGACTTAACGATTGAAGTTTTACCAACACCCGGAGGGCCTGCAAGACAGATAATCTGACCATTATAATCAGGATTTCTTTTGTAAACTGCAAGAGCATCAACAACTCTTTCCTTGACCTTATCAAGTCCATAATGGTCTTTATCAAGCTTTTGACGTGCACGCTTAAGATTAATATTATCTTTTGAAAAAATACCGAAGGGCAGTTCAAGACATTTATCAAGATAATTCCTTACAACAGTTGCCTCGTGTGAGCCTAACGGCATTTTCATAAGCTTGTCGCATTCTTTGAATAGTCTGTCCTTAATATCATCGCCGCATTTCAGCAGACTGATTTTTTCTCTGTATTCATCTGACTCCTGAACAGGGCTCTTGCCCTCACCAAGAGTTTCTGCAATTACCTTCATTTCCTCTCTGAGGTAATATTCTTTTTGATTTTTATCAATTTCGACTTTTACCTTTTCGGCAATCTCTGCCTCAATTTCAAGAGCCGCATTATCCTTTTTCAAGGCTACAAGCAGCTCAGCCATTCTTTTGAAGGAATCATATTCTTCTAAAATACTCTGCTTTTCAGAATAATCAAGAGAAGTATTTGAACAAATATAATCTGCAAGTTTTCCGCCGTCATCAATTGAAAGAATAGCTGCAATAACATCATTGCTTATTTTAGGCATTAGTGTTGCATATTTTTCAAATTCCTTTCGCAATGCACGGAGATATGCAAGCGATTCCCTGCTGTCTTTTGCAGAATTGTTTTCTTCAACAATCCTCACAACAGAGTTTATATACGGCTTAGTCTGTGTTGCACTGACAATATCACCACGCTCTATGCCCTCAACAAATACTCTTAAATTCTCACTTCCGGAAATTCTTATCATCTGCTTTATAGTACAAACAACGCCCGTAGCAAAGAGTTCATCGACAGAAGGGTCATCAACAGAAGCATCCCTCTGACAAACAAGAAAAATCTTTTGATTTGAATTCATTGCACTCTTGATTGCGGCAATACTCTTTTTTCTGCCAACATCAAAGTGGAGCACCATTTCAGGAAAAACCACTAAACCTCTTAACGGAATAACCGGAAGCTCTATTATATTTTCAAATGTGTTTAAATCACTCATATTAAATC
>VSOH01000088.1 GCA_009774735.1 Clostridiales bacterium | reverse complement strand
GTCATTATACTGATATTTTTCAATATAATAAGTCAAATCGTCCTTGCTGATATATTCACCATCAGTCTGAATCTGCTCTCGGTAGCTGTATATCCAGGGAGAAGTAAAAAGTCCTGTTTTATAACCATTATTTTTTAAAGTGTCGGCAATTGTATAAGCAACGGTGCCCTTGCCGTTCGTGCCTGCAATATGAATGATTTTCAATTCATCCTGCGGATTTCCCATTTCATCAAGCAGCTTTGAAATACGAGCAAGCCCCGGCATAATGCCAAGGCTTTGCTTGTTTAATATGATGTTTAAAGCTTTATTATAATTCATTTATTCACCAAGAGAATTAATTGAGTTTTTAATGTTTGCAATTTTTTCTTCAAGCTTTGCAGCATCCTCTTTATTCTGTGTAACAACCTTTTCAGGTGCTTTATTTACAAAGCCGGGATTAGAAAGCTTCTTATTGATAAAATCAAGCTTATCCTGTGCCTGAGCAAGCTCTTTTTCAAGACGCTTTCTTTCAGCCGCAAAGTCAACAAGATCACCCATTGGAATAAAGATTTTTGCATCATCAGTAATGATAGTAACCGTGTTGCCAAGAGCGTCAAAGGTGTCACCAACTACAACTTCGTTAGCAGATGCAAGACGCTTAACAAAATCTGCGCCCATATTGAATGTATCAGCAAAAGCCGTTTCAATATAAACGGTTGCCTTTCTGCTTGGAGGAATATTCATTTCACTGCGACGATTGCGGATTGCACGAATAGCCTTCATAATTCTTTCCATCTCCGCCTCATCCGCAGAGAAAGAAAGCCTTTCGTCAAACTCCACCCACTTAGAAATCATAATTGCTTCGTCATCATGAGGAATAGCCTGATAAATTTCTTCTGTGATAAACGGCATAAACGGATGAAGCAGTTTAAGAATATCAGTTAAAACATAAACAAGAACTGAAATAGCTGTACTCTTTCCTGTCTTATCCTCGCTCTGTAATCTGATTTTTGCAATCTCAATATACCAATCACAGAATACGTCCCATATGAAATCATAAAGCTTCTGTATAGCAATACCAAGCTCAAACTTTTCAAGATTATCCGTAACATCCTTTGCAAGTGTATTAACCTTGGAAACAATCCACTTATCCTCAATAGCTAAATCATTTGGCAGTCCGTTATATTCAAATTCATCGTCAAGATACATTAAAACAAAACGTGCTGCGTTCCAAAGCTTATTGGCAAAGTTACGGGATGCCTTAACCTTATCATCTGAAAAACGCATATCGTTACCGGGTGAATTACCTGTTGCAAGCGTAAAGCGAAGAGCATCTGCACCGTACTCATCAATAATTTCAAGCGGATCAATACCATTGCCCAAAGACTTGGACATTTTTCTGCCCTGTGAGTCACGGACAAGACCGTGAATTAAGACAGTATCGAACGGAATATTATCTGTATGCTCAACGGCTGAAAAAATCATTCTTGCAACCCAGAAGAAGATAATATCATAGCCTGTAACAAGAGTATTTGTCGGATAGAAGTATTTAAGCTCCTCGGTATCGTTCGGGAATCCGAGAGTTGAGAAAGGCCAGAGTGCTGATGAGAACCAAGTGTCAAGAGTGTCAGGATCCTGATGAATATGCTCACTGCCGCAATGTGAACAGCACTTAACATCTTCCTTGGAAACAGTTACCTCACCGCATTCATCACAGTACCAAGCCGGAATTCTGTGACCCCACCAAAGCTGACGGGAAATACACCAATCTTTGATATTCTCCATCCAATGGTAATATATTTTATCAAAACGCTCGGGAACAAATTTAACTCTGCCCTGCTTAACAACATCAACTGCAGGCTTTGCAAGCGGCTCCATTTTAACAAACCACTGCTTTGAGAGCCTTGGCTCAATTGAGGTATGACAACGGTAACAGGTACCTACATTATGACTGTAGTCCTCAATCTCAATGAGTGCACCCTCAGCCTCTAAATCCTTAACAATTTCCTTGCGGCACTCGTATCTGTCAAGACCCGTATATTTGCCCCATCCATCGGCAATATGACCGTCATCTGTCATAACGTCAATGATTTCAAGATTATGACGGAGTCCGACCTCATAGTCGTTAGGGTCATGAGCAGGTGTAATTTTAACAACACCTGTACCAAACTCAATATCAACATAATCATCGGCAACAACAGGAATTTCTCTGTGAACGATAGGTAAAATAAGCGTTTTGCCGATAATATCCTTATATCTTTCATCATTCGGATTCACTGCTACTGCAGTATCACCAAGCAGTGTTTCGGGACGTGTGGTAGCAAGTTCTAAATAGCCTGTACCGTCCTTGAACGGATAGCGAAGATGCCAGAAATGACCTGCCTGATCCTCATACTCAACCTCTGCATCTGAAATTGTGGTGCAGCAGTGAGGGCACCAGTTAACCATACGCTTACCCTGGTAGATAAGACCTTTTTCATAAAGATTAACAAACACCTCTTTAACTGCTTTTGAACAGCCTTCATCAAGAGTGAAACGCTCTCTGTCCCAGTCACAGGACGAACCCATTTTCTTTAACTGCTCAATGATGCGTGAGCCATACTGATCCTTCCATGCCCATGCACGTTCAAGGAAACCGTCACGTCCGATATCGTCCTTAGACACGCCTTCTTTGCGCATTGCCTCAACAATCTTTGCCTCAGTTGCAATAGACGCGTGGTCAGTGCCGGGAAGCCACAGAGCCTCAAAGCCCTGCATTCTTCTCCAACGGATAAGAATATCCTGCAGTGTATTATCAAGTGCATGACCCATATGAAGCTGACCTGTAATATTCGGAGGCGGGATTACAATCGTATAAGGCTTTTTATCAGGATTAACCTCAGCGTGAAAATAGTTATTGTCACACCAGAATTTGTAGGTACGGTCCTCTACCTCGTTTGGATCGTACTGTTTAGCAAGCTCCTTTGCCATATTATCATCTCCTTAAAATAAAAAAATCCGCCTCAATAATGAGGCGGATATAAATACCGCGGTACCACTCAAATTGCATTAAACATTAATGCCGCTCAAACCCTTAACGCAGGCATACGGGCAAGGCTACTGCTGTTTCACCAAGCCGACTCCAAAGCTACCTTCACTTGCTTTTACTATGCTTTTTCACCGAACAAGCACTCTCTGGAAGTACAATACAAGCTACTCCTCTTTATCTCAGTCTTTTGTTATTGAAAATATATTAACAAATATTATTTGCATTGTCAAGTAACTAAAAGAAAAACTCCCGACATTATATCGGGAGCTGACTTTTATTTAATTTTAATCAGTACATTGGACCAACCTCACATATTAGTTGAGAATCAATGTTACTTCTGCATTGGACTTTACCTCTTGAAAATTATTTTGTTATAGCTTTCGCTACAAATTATCGGCAGGAAGATAATCAAATATATATAGAAAATTCAATTGTTATCGCGCTCGCTCTAAGTGCCAACCCTGCCAAATAACTTTTAAATGCTTCATAAAGCGTGTACCTGTTATAATTCCGATTTTATAACCAACGATACCAAATCCGTTATTGTTGTTGGATTAGAAGGCGAGCACTTGTCTGACCTGGTTCTAAATCCATTGGACACGCCCTCCTTTATTAAATTGAACAAATCCTTTAACTGCTTCCTAAAGGTTATCTCCTTTGTTCAACTAAATAATAACACCGTATTTGTTATTTGTCAATATTTATTTTACACATTTTTATATTTTTTTTAGTTATTATTGCTATTTTATGGTAATAATACATAATCTTTATACAATACTCTAAATACTATTGACTAAGCGGCAAAATAAATATATAATAATGTAGCAAACTTAAAAAGGAAGTGTAATTATAATGGCTGAAGACGAAAAATACTATGAACCTGATATTTTAAGTGTCAGCGACGAAAACGGCAATGAGCTGCTTTTTGAACTGCTTGAAAGATATGAAACTGATGAAGATGTTTATGTTGCAATCACACGTTATTTTGAAACCGACGAAGAAATTATTGACGGTGATTATGAGGTAATCATTCTGAAAGTACTCAATGAGGACGGAGAGGAATACCTTGCTGAAATTGAGGATGAGGTTGAATACGAGCAGATTTCCGACATCTTAATGGCAAAGGTTGAGGAAAAATTTGACGTAGAATACTTTGAGCCTGAACAGTAATAATATTATAAATATCATTTAATACAATCTGCCCTTCTCGACAATCAATGGCTTTAGTAACCCGAACACGTTTTAAAAGGGATTTGTCTTCCGTGAAACGGGAATGCAGACCTCCCTGCCCTTGGCAGGACGCTGGTAGCACAAAGTGATCGGAGCTTAACCCACCTGCTTATGATGCAGGTTATTCTCAGCCGTTGACGGCTGGGCGGATTTTATTATTACACAAAAAGCGTGGATACAATAAATGTATCCACGCTTTCATTTTTTATACCGGATGAACCTTAGTTTCAATGTTATCGTGCTTGCCGTCAAGGTTATATTTTGCATCTCTTCTTTTTTCAAAGAATTTTGTTGCAACCTGACCGAACTGAGCATAGGAAAGAATATCCTCTTCCTGCTCATAAAACTCTTTAATATCATCCTTAAAGCTGTCGATTGTATCGGTAATCAAGTCTGCAGGGCGGCAGTCGATAATATCGTCATCACCCACAATCTTCTTTCTGAAATCAGGGTCAATTTCACAAGGTGTTTTGCCGTATTTGCCTGCAACCATATCCTTAAATTCCTTAGTTACCATTTTATATCTTTCGCCCATAATGATATTAAACACAGCCTGTGTACCGACAATCTGTGATGTTGGAGTAACAAGCGGCGGATAACCTGAATCCTCACGAACTCTCGGCACCTCATTGAGCACCTCTTCAAGCTTATCAGCCTTGCCTGCCTGTTTAAGCTGAGAAACAAGGTTTGAAAGCATACCGCCGGGCACCTGATAAAGGAGTGTATTTGCGTCAACACCGAGCATCTTAGGATCAAGCAGACCGCTTTCAAGATACTTTTCTCTGAGCGGAGTGAAGAAATCACGAATTTCAGTAAGAGCCTTGATATCAAGACCTGTATCATACTCTGTACCCTGGAATGCAGCAACCATAGACTCAGTTGCGGGATGAGATGTACCCATAGCAAGCGGGCTGATAGCTGTATCAATTACATCAACACCTGCTTCAACACCCTTAAGCTGAACCATTGATGCAAGACCTGAGGTGTAGTGTGAATGAAGCTGAATAGGAATATTAACAGTTTCCTTAAGTGCCTTAACCAAATCGTAAGTGCCGTAAGGAGTAAGAAGTCCTGCCATATCCTTAATGCAGATTGAGTCTGCACCGGCACTCTCAAGCTGCTTTGCATAATTGCAGTAATACGCTATATCAAACACAGGACCTGTAGTATAAGAAATAGCCGCCTGAACGTGACCACCGTATTTCTTTGCAGCGTTAATAGCTGTCTGCAGATTGCGGACATCATTAAGAGCATCAAATATTCTTAAAATATCAATACCGTTATCAATACTCTTCTTTACAAAATAATCAACAAGCTCATCAGAATAGTGGCGGTAGCCAAGCATATTCTGACCTCTGAAAAGCATCTGGAGCTTTGTGTTTGGACATTTTTCACGGATAAGACGAAGTCTGTCCCATGGATCCTCATTTAAAAATCTTAAGCAAGAATCAAAGGTAGCACCGCCCCAGCACTCCAGTGAGTGGTAGCCTATCTTGTCCATCTTTTCCAGTATTTCGGAAAATTCCTCTGTTGTCATACGAGTTGCAATCAATGACTGGTGAGCATCTCGCAGGACTGTTTCAGTAATACCAATTTTAGCCATTTGCAATACCTCTTAATTTAAAGTAATGATTACCTGACCTGCTTCTACGCTGTCACCCTTATTTACATTAACAGATGCAACTGTGCCGTCAGCAGGAGCAACAATATCATTTTCCATCTTCATAGCCTCTAAGATACAGAGAACATCACCCTTTTTAACTGCTGAGCCTGCAGCAGTTTTAATATCAAGAATTGTACCCGGCATAGGAGCTTCAACCTTTACACTGCCTGCACCTGTCGGAGCAGGAGCAGCTTTTGGTGCCGGAGCTGCAGCGGGTGCAGGTGCAGCAGCAGGAGCTGCCATTGGTGCAGGAGCACCTGAGCCTGCATTTTCTTCAACTGTTACAACGTATGGTGTTCCGTTAACTGTAATTGTATAATTTTTCATATTGTTATCCTCCACTATTTAACAGAATGTTTTCTTGGTAAAGTGTTTTCTCTTTTACCTGCAAGCATATCAAGAGCAGCAATAACTTTTGCTCTTGTATCTGCAGGTGCACAAATATCATCAATTGCACCGCAAGCTGCAGCAGTAAACGGTGATGCGATTGTGTCAATATACTCTTTCTTAAGCTCTTCTCTGTTCTCGCCCTTTGCAAGTCTGTCATTTTAATGGAATGCGCGTGCATAAAAAACAATAACCGGGGAGGAAAATGCCAAAACCCAAGAACAAGAAAAATATGCTTTGAGGCCATTACAGGAAGG
>VSOH01000087.1 GCA_009774735.1 Clostridiales bacterium | reverse complement strand
AAATAAAAGAAAAATCTAAAAAAGCCCGAAAAAAAATCAAGTGAAACTAATATTGAAACTTCATATAAATAAACCAAGAACGCTGTGTCTGTGCAAGACCGGCGTTCTTGGTTTTTAATGATCCTTATTCTTAAAAATCAAACCTTTAAGCATTTCTTTTGTCATAAGGTTATATGCAAATTTCAGTGTTGACAAAAGACATTTAAACAAATCCGGATACCAATCACATCTCGGTGCTGGATTATAACCTTTGTTTTTAAGAATATTACAATAAAATTCTGCATCCTCCGCAAACTTTTTATAATCCTTTTTAGTATTTCCGTTCCATACAGCATCCGCAACAGCAAACCGCCTTGGAAAACACATAGATGACATCTGCTCAAAGCGCGTAATATATTCTGTCCATATGAATATTCTAACAACCATTTTTTCACTCATACATAGCCTGACATATTCATAGTTCGGCGAGTAATCTCCCCAAAACACCGAGTTGCCGTCTGCATTCTGTTTCCATGTGCAGAACATAAAGCCGTTCTTTTCGCTGTAGGTTGCCGCCAACACCGTATCTCCGAAGGCGGCAAGTTGTCTGTAATCGGAGACATCGGCAGCTTTCATCTGCGGTGCGTGTTCGTAGAGTCCGACATATTCCCGCACCGCAGAGATCTCATCCTGAATATCTGCAATTTTACTGCTGTATTCATCCGAGAGGTTTTGGTCGGCGTTGCTTAGAAATTGACCGTTGTATTTTATCCGGCAGAGGGGGATGCCATCCGAGGACACTTCCATCCATCCGCTGCCGTCCATCTTGGTGTCATACCGAGCCTTGAGCCGTTTGGCTAATTCTTTCTGTAGCATATCTGATTTCTCCTTTTTAGGGTAATAAAAAAGGCAGATAGATTTTTGCTTTCTATCTGCCTGTGTATCTGATATTTACTTTTCGGGAGTTCAAGTCTATCCACAAAGGGAAAACGGCGATTTTACATCTGCGTTTTGGTACAGAGAAAAATCGCCGTTTGGGTAGCAAAAAAGCCCAATATAATCGGGCTTTTCGCAGGAGACATCTTTTTTGTCTCCACATTATGGTGGAGGAGGGTGGATTCGAACCACCGAAGTCACTGACGACAGATTTACAGTCTGTTCCCTTTGGCCACTCGGGAACTCCTCCATATTTAACTACCGTACCATTTCTGATACGGCAGCTTTGGAGCTGGTGAACGGACTCGAACCCCTGACCTGCTGATTACAAATCAGCTGCTCTACCAACTGAGCTACACCAGCGTTTCTTAACGCTCTAATAATATATCATAAGTCTTAACGATAGTCAAGACTTTTTTTAACATTTTTTATAACTTTCAAGCTCAAGGATTTTGTCAAATTCAACTTTGACCTTTTTCTGCTGTTTTTTCAGCTCGGGCTTTGCTGTTGTTTTAACTGCAGTAATGGTCATAAAGCCGATTACAGCGAATAGTTTTTTCTTCATAATACAACCTCCTTGGTTGATATATTTTCCATCTCATTAAGTATAGTGTCAAAAATCACAAAAGGTAACACAATTTTTTATATGCGGCTAATTCATCATAAAGCATTCACTTTTCAAGGTTCAGGACAATAAAAAGATTGACTTATCAGTAATATAAGGATATAATAAAAGTGAACAAGGAGCTATCCTATAGACGGTTAGCCCAAATAGTTTGGTAAAGAAATACCGCCCTGCATTTGGAACTGAGGGGCGGTTATTTCTTTATGCTTAAAATGTAGCCAGTGGCTGCAATCAGAATAATAACAATAAATGTTAAATACTCCATGAGCATTGCCCTCCTTATACAAATCCCCTAAAAGGGTTTCTATGTAAACAGAGGGTCACAGTCCCTCCGCAGTGACAAATGTCATTAAGAGGGCTAACCGCCTATGTCTTCAGATAACTCCTTGCCGGACAACTTAACGTCCTTGTAATATTATATTAGATATAATATTATTTTCAAGATTAAATTGTTTTACTGATTCTCTGCATCATTCATAATTTCAGCAAACGTAGAAAACAGCTTGTCTTTATCAACATTGCAATTGTTTACATAATTGATTAATGATAATGCAGAGCAGAAGCTGACACCATGCTCTAAGTTTGAATAGGAACGCAGTGATATATTTAATTTTTCTGCCATTTCCTCCTGTGACAATTCAAGCTCTGCACGTTTTGTATTCAGCTCGTTTTTGAATTTCTTTTTCAACGGATCAAGTGTTGACATTTCCAACACCTGCCTAGATGTGCTAACAGAGCGGATTGTTGCTTCATCCAATATATTAGTTGTTAAATACAGCAAATGTAACACAAGTTTTTATTACAGCAATTGGCATATTATTACATAAATAAGAGCAAGCCTATCAAAAAAGGTTCGGTACTGCTTTCACAGGGAAAAAATTATTAAAAATTTACGCAAGGGAATTACGTCAACTTCATAAAATTCAAAGAATAAACCTTACTCTGAGTGAGGGTTCAAATCTCTCCGCCGAAAACGCAAAAATATCTTTTTTGTAAGAGCCATTCATTAAAATTCACTTTAACAAATCGACACTTTCATTTATATTTGTTTTATAACAAAAGATTCTGACACGATTTTATACTATTTTATTGCATTATACTTCGCCATATGTTAGACTAAAATTACAAAATAAATTGAAATGAAGGAGAATTTTTATGGAAGTTGTTGCGCAAAGAGTGTTTGAGCCATTCTATATGTGGCTTGATATCTCATTTTTGGTTCTTTTTATAGGACTGCTCTTGTACAAGAAAAAGTACACCACAATTATCGTCGGTGTTTTAGCAGGTATCCTTTATCAGATTGTCGATTTTGGTATATTCCATCTCGCAACCGGCTCACGTCATCTGCTGATGAACGGTGCTGAGGGTACTGAAAGTCAGCTATTCTGGGTACTTATGTGGATGTCAATGAGCTACGGCTTTACAAACTTTGCATGGATATGGCTTTGGATTTCAAAAGACAAAAACCTGTTTGAATGGACAACACTGATACTTGGTTGGTGGATATGCTGTCCGTTGCTCACAAAAACATTCGGTCCGCATGATTACACCATTACAATCTGGCGTGAAACCGGGGCATATCATGGATGGATGGCGCTGATACTGTTTGTTGGTTATGTGCTGTTGTTTGTATGGAATATGTCACGCAAGAAGAAAAACGAACGTGTAAATATACCATGGCTTCTGATAATCGGTATTCTTGTTCAAGCCGGATGGGAAGTTGGTTTGTATCTTGGCGGTATCCGCTCTGCAAACCTTGATGTTACAGGTATGAATGTAAATGCACTTTCACCGATGATTATCAACTCATTGCTTGAAACAAATCTTGGTATGCCTTATATCTTTATTATCTTTATTGCC
Organism: Clostridiales bacterium; assembly: GCA_009774735.1. Classification (GTDB taxonomy): domain Bacteria; phylum Bacillota; class Clostridia; order Oscillospirales; family Acutalibacteraceae; genus Eubacterium_R. The sequence continues at coordinate 3,161 of VSOH01000087.1, read as the reverse complement.
GTATCAAGAAGATTTACCGAGTCACTCAAAAAGAGAAAGACAAAGCTTTCATTTACCGACAGAGTTGTTGAAAACAACCTTGAAAAAGTTAAGGACAGCGAAAACGTATCTGAATATTTAGCATAACAAAAAAACCTCAGCTAATGCGTAGGTTCCGTAACGAAGTTTTATGTAATTTGACGGTACAGTTGAAAAACTGTGCCGTCTTTTTGCGTGTTTAAGCAGATTGTTTATGCCAGCGGTCTTTTCTGCCGTCCTCTGCAATTAACTCTTCATCTGTTGCAATGTTGATAATACCAACTGCTTTGTAGTAAATTTCAATCTTTTGTTTTCTGTGTCCACTGCTCTTATCAGGAGCGTGGACTATAATTTTGTCAATCAATTCATTTACCATTTCTGCTGTTAGTTCTTCAGGATCGGTGTACTTCCTAACATTCTTTAAAAATTGATTAAGGTCATATCTTTCTTGCTCACCTTCGTCAATGAGATTTTGAAGTCTTACAATCTCATCTGTAATTTGCTTTTGCTCGCTTTCGTAATCAGCCGATAACAAATCAAATCTTTCGGTGGATATTCTACCGCTAACCATATCTTCATACAGTCTTTTGAATAGCATATCAAGATTATCATTTCTTGCTTGCAGATTTACAATATCTTTCTTTGCCTTTTTAACTTGTTCGTAATGTTCATCATTAGCTTTTTCAATTTCCTTTTTAACAAAGGTATGTTCAAATTGCTGAATGTAGGTTAATATATTCTTTATGTGTTGAAATACTAACTTGTATAATGTCACATTACGAATATAGTGTGCCGAGCAAATTCCTGTATTGCTTCTGTAGTTAGAGCAAGTGAAAAAATCTTTACTTTCGTCAAAATCATTTGTTGTGCAGTAGTATAACTTCATTCCACAGTCTGCACAAAACACCTTTCCCGAAAATAAACTTAATTTTCCTGTTGCAGTAGGCTTGCGTTTATTCTTTCTAATTTCCTGAACGGTATCAAAAGTTGCTTTATCAATGATTGCAGGTTGTGTGTCCTCAAATAACAATCTCTTTTCTCTTGGATTATCAATTCTCTTTTTTGAACGATAATTCTTAGAAGTTGTTTTGAAATTTTCCGTACAGCCTGTATAATCGATTTTTTCAAGAATTCCTGAAACAGTATGATTACTCCATTTATACGGATACAAAGGCAAATCTAAATCTTTTTGTTGATTCCAATAAGCTGTTGGAGTTAATATCTTTTCAGCTTGCAATTTCTTTGCTATTTGTGTAGGACCTAAGCCACTAACACAAAGGTAAAAGATATATCTTACTGTTTCAGCAGCACCTTCATCTATTATCCATTCTTTTGGATTGTTCGGATTTTTCATATATCCGAATGGTGGGGTGGATGCAAGATACTCACCTCGTTCTCCTTTTAACTTAAAACTTGATTTGATTTTCTTTGCAGTATCTCTTGCGTAAAGTTCATTGCAAAAGTTACGGATAGGCGTCATGTCAAATTCAGTTTGTATTGAGGAATCAACATTATCATTGATTGCAACAAAGCGAACATTATTATCAGGGAATACAACATCGGTGTACATTCCGACTTGCAAATAATTTCTGCCTAAACGGCTCATATCTTTAACAATGATTATTCCGACCTTTCCATCTTCAACAAGACTTTCTAATTCTCTAAAAGATGGTCTGTCAAAATTAGTACCGCTCCATCCGTCATCCACAAAGAATTTGATATTCTTAAAATGATTTTTTAGTGCATACTCCTTGAGCATTGCCTTTTGATTGACTATACTGTTGCTCTCTCCCTCTCGTCCGTCATCTTGACTTAAACGACAGTAGAGAGCAGTTATTTTTTCTGTAGATTGTCTGTTCAAATTTAAACTCCTTTCCGACAACCGATACAGCATTTGCATTTACAAATACATTGTATCATAGTTTTTATAATACTTCAACGCTTTAACGCGTAATTTCAACATTATTTATATCCTAATTTCCTAATGATTTGATTCAGGAAATATTCTTCACCATCTGAATTGAAATGACTGACTACTTCATAGGTTGTATTTCCATCTTTCATTTCAAAATCAGCATCATCAGGAATACGAGATAAAGATTTACTTTTTCGGTTGGTTTCAATCAGTCTTGGTCGGTTTGAAATTTCCTTTTCAATTTCATCCCATTGCTCATTTGCTTGGGACATGATTTCTTCTGCTTCTTGGGCTTTGCTTTTCATAATTATTTTATCCTCCTTCGTCCTAATGAAATAATTTCGTTGTTCTTGTCCGGTGCAAGATATTTTTTCTGAATTTCGTGCAGTAAATTTAAGTGGTTTGTTTCGATTTGTTTTAACATAGGTACATCAATAAAATTAATCGTATGTGCTTTGGCAGTCAGCTGATTCAGATCATTGCAGACTGCATAGAGCTTGCGGAGCAGAACATAGAACTCTTTATCGGGTTTTGGCTTGGGAATATATCCTGCAATCAGTATTCTGATAAAGGATGATTTGGTTAGACCTGTCAGCTTAACTTTCTTATCCAAATCATCTGCTTCTTCCTGCGTCATCCGCAGTCTTACTACTACATTTTTGTTCATTAAATTCATTCCTTTCTTTTTTAATTTACAAATGCGGGTTTCAGGAGGTCCCTGACGAGTACCGTTTTAGCCCTTGTGGCTACAAACGGTCTGCTCGCTAAGGCAACGCAATCATTTTTTGATTGCTGCCTTAAATGGATTTTGTATATCAAAATCCGATGCTCGCTAAAGTGTAGGACACACTTTTTATGCTTCAAAAACACCTCTTCACTATACGGACATTTTAATGCTCGAATCTGTTGGTTTTTTCTAACAATTCATAAATTGTTTACAAAATTCAAGCAAAAGAAAAAGTCGTTTACAAAAGTGAATAGCACAAACAAGCAGAGCCTTTCAGCTCCGCCTGCATAGCGTGTTTACTCACTATGTAAACGACTTAAAATAATCTTGAATATATCCTATCCCAACCATTTTTATTGAATAGAAGGGTAGGTTGTGATGCTTTTTCATCACTAAAAACATAAACACATATTTAATTTTCATCCAAATATTAACAGATACTTATCAACCCATCGATAAAATATTATATGAATTTTCGAAATATATTGCACTAAATAAAAC
>VSOH01000086.1 GCA_009774735.1 Clostridiales bacterium | reverse complement strand
GTTCTGAGCCTTTTCTTATTTTTATAATCTAGCTCTGCACCCTTTTATTTAAAAACGAGTCCCACTGTTATACCCATAACACCAAAGGCAGGATTGATACCAAGGGTACACACACCGATTATTGACATAATTTCAGCAAGCCTTGACAGCTTTGTAAAAATATCGTTATTCATTCTAACCCTCCAAAATGCCGTACTTCATCACTATACGATTAATTTTTTTTGCAAATGCTTCGCCGAACAGCAAAAGAAACACTGCTGTTGTAGCCCCGAAGGTTAAGCCGAACGGCACACCTGCTGCGTAAATGGACAGCACTGACATCATACTGTAATCATTCGTCATCATAAGCACCGAGCTTAAATCAACAATCAATCCGTAAACTGCAAAGCAGAGCACAAAGCCTGCTATTGCCATCGGAATACGCTTTGCTTTTTTATTAAACATCAAACCTGCTGCGAGTCCGACAATACCCATTGCAACCATCTGAAAGGGGGTCCATATCCCCTGACCGAAAATAAAATTTGACAAAAACGCAGACATAGCACCAATAAAATAGCCGCGCTTTGCACCAAGACAGGCACCGCAGACAATAACAACAGCACCTATAGGCTTAACCTGCGGTATAAGATAAAACACGGCTCTGCTTATAACAGCAACAGCTATGAGCCCTGCAATCAAGGTCAGCTCTCTTGCTGACGGTCGGCTCTTTTCAAATGATACAAAGAACGGAAGCATTGATAAAATCAGAATAACAACTGCAACAAGATAATAGTTTGTATTTGTAAAAAACAGCTGCCAGATGATGATAAAAACGAATCCTGCCACTGTGCAAATCAATAAGAACAGTTTTTTCATAGCAAATCCTCCGTTGAAACAGCAGAGGTTAAACGGGATGCGGTTATTCGTCTTACCTGTGTTGTATAGTAACTCAGGCTTGAAAGCACCTGACGCCGTTCACCGGCAAGCGTTATAACACCATCAGATAAAAATGAAACATAGTCGGCAACATCACCCACAAAATCCAAATCGTGTGAAACAATTATTATCGTTTTATTCAGTGATTTCAAATATGAAATCAGTTCTTTTTTATAAAATACATCAAGTGCCTTTGAAGGCTCATCCAACAGCATAATATCATAATTCTGCTTTGACAGTATTGCCATAGCTAATTTCTGAGCCTGCCCTCCGCTTAAATCATATGGATGCATATCAAGCCTGTCACCCAAACCGAATTCCTCAGCAGTTTTACGGTCAATCTCCTCGCCTACAGTATCCTTGATAAAAAGATAATTCGGATTTTGAGGAAGATAGGCAACTCTGCCGTTAACCTTAACCTTGCCGCTATAGGGCTTTTTAATACCGGCTATTATTTTAAGCAGCGTTGTTTTACCGCTGCCGTTTGCACCGATAATACAGTGTATTTTTCTATCATAGGCTTTGAAATCAAGTCGGTCAAGAATATCTCTGCCCTTCTTTTCATAGGCAAAGGTTATACTTTTCAGGTTAACTATTTCCGAGGAAATGGAGTTGTTTTCAACAGGCTTTTCATTCAAAACCCCTGAAAAAGGTATTGCACCCTTAACTGTCAGCGGTCTGCTTTCAAAAAGCTGTGCCGATAACGGATAAAAGGGCAGCACCTCATCATTGACATTTTCAGTCACATCATCAAAAATAACGCTGCCATTATCCAGAACAACCAGTCTGTCACACTTATCAATAAGTCCGTCACTTAAATGCGTTGTAATCAGCACAGTCACACCAAGCTCATCATTGACTCTTTTAAGCAGGTTAATCAGCTCATATGATGATTTGCTGTCAAGCTGAGCTGTCGGCTCATCAAGAATAATTGCATCCGCCTTATTTATCATAGCCGCCGCTATCGCAACGGTTGCCTTTTCACCGCCTGACAGTGTACTTATATTCCTGTCAAGCAGATGTGAAAGATTGAAGAAGGATGAAATCTCACCAAGCCGCAACGCAATATCATTATTGCTTAGTCTTTGATTTTCCAACGCAAAAACCAGCTCAGAACGAACATTTTCACTTACAAATGTCAACTCGGGATTCTGACCAACATAGCCAATTTGCTTTGTGTTAACCTTAATTTCACCATCTATTCTTCCAAAGGGTGCAATAGCAGGATTGAACAGCTTTAACAGCGTCGACTTACCACTGCCTGTTCTGCCCATTAAAACAATTAACTCTCCCTTGTTAATCTGAAGATTAACATTACTCAGCGCATTATCCTTTTCAGCAGGATATGCAAATGTCAAATTTTCCGTTTTAAATAAAACCATCTCATATCCTCCAGAAAATCAATAATCACAGGCAGCAGTGACAGCACTGCAAAAATAATCACTGCCCAAATCGACAGCCTGTCCATTTTAATTACAGGGTCAAATAAAAAATCAAGATAACCCATTCCTTTGAAAACCAAAAGCACCGTACCCGCTATAAATGTAAATACAAGCAAAAATAAATCCTTCAATGAAAAGCAATATTTCAAATATATACTTCTGCCCTTATTATATCCCCTTGCTTTCATAGAATCAGCCGTTTCAATACTCTCCTCAAGTGTCATTGTAATCAGTGCGGAAAAATTATTTATACTTTTTTTCAGTTTGCTTTCACTGTTCACAAGCTGTCTTGCATCACTGATTTCACCCGCATTTTTCCTGAGCCTTGGAATAAACGAAAGCACCATAGAAAAAATCAGTGCCGTATTAGGTATTATTCTGCCGAAAACTGCAATAAATCTTTCCGCAGTAATAACCCTGCTGTAACAGGAAAACCACATCATAACACAGCCTAACAGCAGCCCCTGGGTGAAGCCATAGAAAAGACTTTCCGCAGTAAAATTCATCTCACGAAAAACAAATAACACCGTCATTCCGTAATGTGAAAAAGCAAAATTAAATACCATTACAAGAAGAATCATAGGCAATATAAATTTTAAAAGATACAGAAAAGCTGCCCTGCCATCAAGCTTTAATTTATAGGCAAATGCCGAAACAAATGAAACTGCCAGCAGTATCGGATTAAAAATAACAATTGTCAGCAGTATTTCTACCAGAAAAAACGAGAAGGCAGCCTTGGGATTATATTTTGAAAATCTGTCCACAGTGCCACCTCCTATTCTTTCAGCAATATTAAATTATCTTGTTTTAACCTCTTCCTTCGTTTTAAAGGTATAACCATAGCGGTCAAGCAGACCCATTTTTTTCAGTGCTGCCTCACAGCCCTTGGATACGCATAAATCAGGATGAACAGGCACGGTAACCTGCACCTTTAAATGGTCACTAATCAGCTTGTCAAGTCCGTAAAGCTGTGAGCAACCGCCTGTCAGAAGAACACCACTGTTCGTAATATCACTTACAAGCTGCGGTGATGTACGCTCAAAAAGCTCCAATGCTGTATTGACTATTTTATCAAGCTGCGGCTTCAGACAATCGCAGATTTCATTGCCTGAAATCTCAACCGATTCAGGCAGACCTGATGTCTGATTCCTGCCCTTTGCCAGCATAGTCACATTATTGTCACGATAAACTGCACAGCCAATATTTTTCTTAATATCCTCCGCCATTCTCAGTCCGATTAAAACATCATATTTTTCACGCATATACTTAACTATGGCTTCATCAAAGCTGTCACCCGCAATTTTAATCGTTTCATTCTGACTGATTGAACCTTGTGAAACAACTGCCATATCCGTTGTACCTGCACCGACATCTATAACAAATACGCCTCCGGGATTAAGAGGGTCAATTCCAAAACCAAAAGCAGCACAAAGGCTTTCCTCAATAAGGCATACAGACTTTGCACCTGCATTAATAATAACGGAAATTAAAATTCTTCTTTCAACATCCGTACTGATTGACGGAACACTTGCAACAACACGAGGTCTGAAAATATTCCTCTTTATAACTCTGTTAATAAAATGCCTTACCATCTGACAAGCCAGTGAATAATTGCTGACAGCACCATTGACAATAGGCTGAACAACCTCTACGCCCTTAGGCTCCCTGCCCTGCAGAAAATAAGCCCTTTTACCCGCATATATAACCTTTTCACTTTCTGTATCATAGGCAACATAGGATGGCTCATCCAGCACTACCCCCTTGCCTACAACAGATATAACAATACTGCCTGTACCTAAATCTATACCTAAATCATAGCCGAACATAATAACAACCCTTATAACAAATACTAAAAACTGATATACTAATGTTACTTTAAAAAAAGCATAATGTCAAGATTCAAAAGGACCTGAATTTTCCTTATATAAAAAATGTATGAGTGCACTGTACCGCCTGCTCTTTTTATCATTATCAACCATTGCTTTTATTGAACCATGATTCCCTACAATAATAAGCAGGCTTTTAGCACGTGTCAAAGCAGTATAAAACAAGTTCCTGTAAGCAAGCTTAGGCGGAGTATTGATAGTAGGCATAACAACCACATCAAACTCACTGCCCTGACTTTTATGCACGGTCATTGCATAAGCAAGCTCAATTTCCTTAGCGTTTTCAATGCTGTACATTGCCTCCCTGTCATCAAATTGAACATTAATTATATCATTTGCCTTATCAATGCGTGTTAAAATTCCTATATCGCCATTGAACACACCTGTGCCGTTTTCATCACTCTTAAACCAAGGCACATCATAGTTGTTTTTTATCTGCATAACCTTGTCGCCCTCACGAAGTATGTAGCCTCGGTTTCTGATTTCCGCTTTTTCTCTTGATGGCGGATTTAATTTCTCCTGCAAAAGGGCATTAAGGTTTTCAGTACCTACCTCGCCCTTTCTGCTTGGACAGAGCACCTGTATATCCGACAGCGGATTATAACCGTAGCCTGCCGGTATTCTGTTAATCACTAAATTAACCAGCTTTCCGGGCGCATTATAGCGTGAATTTTCATTCAGCAAAAAGAAATCAGAGCTTGCGTCATTGCAGAATTCGGGCATTTCACCGTTAACAACCCGATGCGCATTTGAAACAATTCTGCTTTCCATAGCCTGTCGGAATATCTTATCAAGGCTGACAACGCCTATTAAACCGCTTTTGATTAAATCAGCAAGCACATTCCCTGCTCCCACAGGGGGAAGCTGATCCTTGTCACCAACCATAATAAGCCTGCAGGAAAGCGGCAGTGCATCAAGCAACGCCGCAAATATTGTAACATCCACCATTGAAAGCTCGTCAACAATAACAGCATCACATTCAAGCGGATTCCTGAGATTGTGGCAAAAGCTCGGCTCTGCTGCACCATCCTTGTATTCAACCTCAAGCAAGCGGTGAATGGTCTTAGCCTCATAGCCTGTCAGCTCACTCATTCTTTTTGCCGCCCTGCCTGTCGGTGCAGCCAGTGCAACATCAAGTCCCCTGTTTTTCATAAGGCTGATGATACCCTTAACAGTTGTGGTTTTACCTGTACCCGGTCCGCCTGTTAAAATAAGCATCCCCATATTAACGGCTATTTCTATTGCCGTTCTCTGCTTTTCATCAAAAACAATATCGTTAAGCTGTTCAAAGGCTAAAATCTCATCAGTCGTAATGTCCTTTTGCTGAGGCGGAAAATTCAGCATTACCTGAATACGCTCTGCTATAGCAGACTCGGCACGGTAAACCTCAGGCAAGAAGAGAAACTCCCTGCCGTCAATTTCCTCACTGACAAGCTGTTTGACGTCAATAGCATTATCAATAGCAATTTCAACCTCATCCTCACTGCAGTCAAGCAGTGACATCGCAGGCTTTATAATACTGTTTCTCGGCAGGCAGGTATGACCGTTATGCAAATTATGCCTTACAACATAAACAACACCTGCCTGAGAGCGATAATCAAATAACGGCGGCTCATCAAGCGTAAATGCAATCTCGTCTGCCCGTTCAAAGGTGAAGGCTCCTGCCTCCCCCACAAAAGCATAAGGGTTTTCTTTAATTATATCAAGAGCATTTGATTTATACAGATTGTAGGCATCAAACGCCTCCTGCTGACTTAGTCCTAATTCTGCAAGACCATTCATAACATCACGTGCTGCAAACTGCATTTTAAAATCTGCACTGATTTTTTTTGCCTTGGACCTTGTAATGCCTTTAATTTCAGCTAAGCGTTCAGGCTCATTTTCAATAACATTAAAGGTATCTGCACCGAAATGCTCAACAATTTTTGTTGCTGTTGCTTCACGCACACCCTTGACAATACCTGCAGAAAGAAAACGGAGCATACCCGAAGCATCGGCAGGCAGAGTACGCTGAAGACGCACTGCCTTAAACTGTCTGCCAAAGGTTGGGTGCATAACCCACTCCCCCTGAAACACAGCCTCCTCACCTACCATAACATTGCCGAGCACACCAACAACAGTTATAAACTCCTCCCTGGCATCAACCTCAATAACACCAAAGCCTGTTGACTCGTTCAGATAAGTTATATCTTCAATTATACCTGTTAAATTTTCCAATTCTTCAGCCATAACTGCTCCACCAAAAATAAAAACTCCAAATAAACTGTAAAACTAATTATAGCATAAACTCATCAAAAGTTACAGAGAAAAATAATTTCTTGACAAAACTTTGATAATAATGTA
>VSOH01000085.1 GCA_009774735.1 Clostridiales bacterium | reverse complement strand
CCATATTCACTGTTGCCTTTTGAAGCCTTAAGGCAGATACTGTCATCAGCACAGGTAACGTGGCAGCCGAGTATTCTTACATTTGAGCAGTGGTCGGGGTCGATTCCGTCACTGTTTGCAACATCAAGGTCATTAAGAATCCTGATTTTGTCAATCAGCACATCATCACAGCCTGCGGGGTGCAGGGTCCAGAATGGAGCATCAACAACAGTAAAGTCCTTGAAAGTTATGTGATTGCTTTTTTCAACATACATAACTGTGGGACGCGGGTAAAAATCACCTGTCACATAATATTGATCTTTCCTGGCAACAAATGCATGACCATTTGCATCAATTGTACCCTCACCGCTGATTGTGCAGTGGTCAGCTTCATATGCATAAATAAAAACAAAGCTTGGCTTGCCTGTAACAGGGTTGCCGATTAAAGCAGTTTTCGGGTCATTAATCAGCTTGTTTGGTCTGATGTAACCGTCAATATTGCTTGTGGCTTTAATGGTTGCACCCTTCTGAATATGAAGGTCAACATTGGCTTTCAGTCTGATTGAGTCACTGTAGAATACTCTGTCGCTTGGCAGTACAACCTGACCGCCGCCGTTTTTTGAACAGTCATCTATAGCGTGCTGGATAGCAAAGGCATCATTTGTTTTACCGTCACCCTTTGCTCCGTATTGCATTACATTATAAATTTTCATATATAAATCCTCTAAAAATTATTTTATTATATCTATCATATCATAAAAAAATATGCAATACAACATCAATAATAACTAAAATTTTATACTTTTATGTGTTAATAATTTAATTGACAATATTTGCACCATATAATATAATTAACTATGGACTGCTAAGTCCTATTACAAACAAATTAGGAGAATCAAAATGGTTAGAGCTATTGTAGGTGCAAACTGGGGCGATGAAGGCAAAGGTAAAATCACCGATATGTTTGCCGGTCAGAGTGACATTGTCGTAAGATTTCAGGGTGGTGCTAATGCGGGGCACACCATTATCAATGAACACGGACGATTTGCTTTTCATTTAATGCCGTCAGGTGTTTGCTATGATCACACAACCTGCATTATCGGCAACGGTGTTGCACTTGATATTGACAAATTCTTGAACGAGCTTGAGGATGTTAAAAAGGCAGGACTTAATCCAAACCTTTTAGTCAGCGAAAGAGCACAGATTCTTATGCCCTATCATATCCTGCAGGATGTGTATGAGGAGGAAAGACTCGGCAAAAATGCTTTCGGTTCAACTAAATCGGGTATTGCACCTTTCTTCAGTGACAAGTATGCAAAAATCGGTATTCAGGTAAATGAGTTGTTTGACGACGAAACCCTGAAAGCAAAAATCAGCAATATCTGCACATTAAAAAATCTAACCTTTAAGCATGTATATAACAAGCCTTTGCTTGATGAGGAAGAGCTTTATAACACCTGCGTTGAATACAGGGAAAAGATTGCACCTTATGTATGCGACACACACAAATATCTTGCAGATGCACTCAAGGAGGGCAAGAACATTCTTCTTGAGGGTCAGCTCGGTACACTTAAGGATCCTGACTTCGGTATCTATCCGATGGTTACATCATCATCAACGCTTGCAGGCTATGGTGCAGTTGGTGCAGGACTTCCGCCTCACAGCATTGAGGATATTGTTGTTGTAACAAAGGCTTATTCTTCAGCAGTTGGTGCAGGCGAATTTGTAAGTGAAATTCTTGATGAGGATGAGGCACAGGAGCTTCGTATCCACGGCGGTGATAAGGGCGAGTTTGGTGCTACAACCGGCAGACCGCGCCGTGTTGGTTGGTTTGACTGTGTGGCTACACGCTATGGTGTGGAATGCCAGGGTGCAACACAGGTTGTTATGACTGCACTTGATTGTCTTTCATATCTCGAAGAAATCAAGATTTGTGTTGGATATGAGGTTGACGGCGAGATTATGAAGGACTTCCCGACTACTCCGACACTTAAAAAGTGTAAGCCTGTGCTGAAAACAATGAAGGGCTGGCACTGTGATATCCGCGGTATCCGTGATTATAATGAGCTTCCGCAGGAAACAAGAGATTATGTTGAGTTTATCGAGGGTGAGCTTGGCTACCCAATTACAATGGTTTCAAACGGACCTGAAAGAGAAGCTATTATTTACAGAAACAAATAAATTTGATTAAAAAGAAACAGAGGCAATCGTGATTGCCTCTGTTTTTATATCTTTATAAACTCTTTTACCCTATCAATATTATACAAGCCCTGATAGTATCCGAGGTTGTAAATATCCATTTGCTGTTCAGTGGTTACATTGAGTGTGCCGCAGTGCAGCGGATCTTCAGGGCAGATAACAAGTGCTTTGCCCTGCTTTTGCTGTTCAAATACATATTCTCTCTGTGCATTATACATATTATGTCGGTTAAGTATTGCCTCTGCTGCAAGGGGGTGTTTTTTCATAACCATCTTAATTGCCGAGGAATGTCCCATCGGCTGTTTTATATAGTTTTTGTCCTGTGTGAGAATGACCACGCATTTTTCACAGCCGTCCTCAAAGGCTCTTTGCAGCGGGATGGAATCGGTCAGACCGCCGTCGTAGTAAAAATCCTTTCCGATTTGCACGGGCTTTGCTGCAAGGGGAAGAGCACAGCTTGCTTTTAATTCATCACAGCCATTATGAAAATCAGTAGGGTAAAAATATTCAGGCTTACCTGTTAATGCATTTGTTGCAACAGCACACATCGTTGCGTTGGAATTTTCATAGGCTTCATAATCCAGGGGATAAATATCATAGGTGAGTTCGCCGAAAATCCAGTTCATATTCATATATTCGCCGTTTTTGAACATAGAGTTAACGCTCATATAGCGTTTGTCACCTGAATATTTAAGATATATGTCCCTCATTCTATGAGCATTTTTTCCTAAAAAAGATACGCCGTTGCAGCTGCCTGCCGATACACCGATAACATAGGGAAATTCAATATCGTTTTCCATAAAGGCATCCAGCACACCGCTCGTGTAGATTACACGTATCCCGCCGCCTTCTAAAACCAAGCCTGTTTTATACATAATATCACCACCGTATTTTACTATTATAAACAAAACAATGCAGTTTGTTACACATAGGTTTTAACCTATTGTTAATTTTGTTTTCTGACAATATCATATTCATTTCCGTCAGAACGGAAATATCTGCAGGTTTTATTTTTATCCTGCATCAAACGGACGTATTCATCCTCATCAAGAACAAGCGAGCAAAAGGATTCATCCGTTTCTTCATCGTATTCGTTATACCAACATTTTTCACAAAGATTGTCCATTTTCTCACCTGCCTGAAATTATTCTACCCACTACCAAAAAAGTAGTGGGTAGTGATGTTTAATGGTGGAACAGACGGATGCCTGTCATTGCCATTGCCATACCAAAGCTGTCGCAGCATTCAATAACTGCCTGATCCCTTACGGAGCCGCCCGGCTGAGCAATGTACTTAACACCTGAACGTGCAGCACGCTCAATGTTATCCTCAAATGGGAAGAATGCATCTGAGCCAAGAGCAACATCTGTCATTTTTTCGTGCCAAGCTTTTTTCTCCTCAGCAGTGAAAGGAGCGGGGCATTCGGTGAAATATCTCTGCCATACGCCGTCCTTGAGTAAATCCTCATATTCGTCACTGATGTAGAGGTCAATTGCATTGTCGGCATCACATTTTCTGATACCCTCAATGAAAGGAAGGTTAAGCACCTTTTCATTTCTTCTTAACCAAAGCATATCAGCCTTATTGCCTGCCATACGTGTGCAGAGAATACGGCTTTGCTGACCGGCACCGACACCGAGAGTCTGACCGCCCTGTGCATAAACAACAGAGTTTGACTGAGTATATTTTAATGTAATCATTGAAATAAGCAAGTCAATCTTTGCGATTTCAGGAATTTCCTTAACCTTTGTAGGCATATCGTCAAATAAGTCCATAGTGATTTTTGCATTGTTGCGCTTCTGCTCGAATTTAATGCCGAATACCTGCTTTGTTTCCATTTCTTCAGGAGCATAATCGGGGTCAATCTGAATCACAAGGAAGTTTCCTCTTCTTTTTGCTTTGAGAATTTCAAGTGCCTCCTCGGTATAACCCGGTGCGATGATACCGTCGCTTACTTCCTTCTGCAGGAATTTTGCAACTGAAGCATCACATACATCTGAAAGTGCAGCAAAATCACCAAAGGATGACTGTCTGTCACAGCTTCTTGCTCTTACATATGCCTCACAGATAGGTGAAAGCTCCAAGTCTTCAGGCACCATGCAAACCTTTCTGTCAACATCGCTTAAAGGCTGAGCAACCGCTGCACCTGCAGGAGAAACGTGCTTGAATGATGCGGCACTCGGAAGTCCTGTTGCCTCCTTCAGCTCCTTAACAAGCTGCCATGAATTGAATGCGTCAAGCAAATTGATATATCCGGCAGCGCCGTTTAAAATCGTGAATGGCAATTCCTTACCATCCATATGTATTCTTGCAGGATTTTGGTTTGGGTTACAACCATATTTTAACTTATATTCTGTCATAACTTACTCCTTTCAACTGTGTAATAATAAAAATAGATAAAGATATTTTATACTATTAGATTGAAAAATGCAAGTGCAAATGCTACAATATGTAATTATGAACGGAATTTTGTTGGTAAACCATTTTTTAAATGGAAAAAAATATAACGAGCTGCACAGCCATTTGGTTAAAAGTGCCAAAAAGCAGAATATCAATTTGGCAATAAAGACGAATCTGGAGCTGGCTCTTAGTAAAGTTAATACAGATTTTGTGCTTTTGTGGGATAAGGATATTAACCTTGCACGGTCAATTGAAAAAGACGGCGTGCCTGTTTTTAATTCACCATCCTCGGTTGCAGTGTGCGACGATAAGGCAAGAACCTATGTTGAATTATCCGGTGTTGTCAATCAGCCGGATACGCTGATTGCACCAAAAACCTATTTTGATGCCGATATGAGTGAATTTGTGGATTCTGCTATTGTACGCCTGGGTCTTCCCCTTGTGTTCAAGGAGTGCTTCGGCTCTTTTGGTGAGCAGGTGTATCTGTGCCAAACTCGGGAGGACATTATGTGTCATATTACCGCAAAGCCATTTGTTTTGCAGGAATTTATTGCAGACAGTGCAGGCAGTGATACCCGTATTGAAATAGTGGGCGGTAAATTTGTAAGTGCAGTGAAACGGAATAATCCTGATGACTTTCGCTCAAATGTTACAAACGGCGGCACAATGACTTCTGTCATTCCTGATAAGCAGACAATTGAAACAGCAATCAAGGCCTGTGAAACCCTTGGACTTACCTTTGGCGGAGTTGATATTCTTGATAATGGTATGGTGTGTGAGGTTAACTCAAATGCACATATTATAAATATAATGAATGCAACGGGAATTGATATTGCACCTATTATTTTTGATGAAATCACGGAGCGGTTAAAATGAATGGTGTTTTAATTTATACAAAAGAGGAAGCACAGAGAAACCGCTTTGCAGTTGATAAATTTACAGAAAATTTAGGCATTCGCCTTGTTGATGAAAGCTATAGGGGCAATGCGGATTTTGTGATTAACAGAACGAATAATTATAAAGTTGCTGAGTGTTTTGAACAAAAGGGCATAAGGGTTTTTAATCCTTCGTCACTTTCAAGACTTGCAAACGACAAACAGTGTTGCTATGAATTTATGGCAGATAACGGTATAGAGATTATGCCAATCAATTATTCAGGTGTGCCTGTTGTGAAAAAGAAGATTGACGGTCACGGCGGTACTGAGGTAGAAATGCTCACAGCGGCAGAGGATTTTCAAAAGGGTTATGTTTACCAAAAGCCCTGTGATACCCTTGGCAAGGATTTAAGAGTATGGGTAATTGGCGGTGAAATCATCACAGCAATACTAAGAGAGAGCAAAACGGACTTTCGGTCAAACTTTTGTCTTGGGGGCAGTGCTATGCCGTATACGCTCAGCAGTGACGAAAAACAGCTTGTAAAAAGAATAAACGCTCTTGTCAAAAGCGATTATATCGGAATTGATTTTGTTTTCAATAACGGCAGGCTTGTTTTTAACGAAATCGAGGATACCGTGGGTGCAAGAATGGTTTATGACCAAACGGACATTGATATTCTGTCACTCTATTGCGACTATATAAAAGAAGAGCTGAAAAATGAAAAAAATAATTGAAACAGATAATGCGGATAAGCTTTTTGAAAAACTGACAGATGACCCGCTTTTCAGTACCGAGAAATCAACATCGGGACTGAATGTGCGGTATAATGCAGTTTTTACTGTAATCGGCAATCCGAAAATTAATTTAATCAAGCTGGATGATACATCGGTTAAGGTTGATATTCTGCCGAATGTGCTGATGATTTTGTTGGCGGCGGGGATAACCCTGTTTTTCTGGGTCCTGGCAGTTTTGGGTATTTTAAAAGATGGATTCCCCCTCGGCGGAATCATCACTGCTTTTGTTGCTCCTGTTTTTATGTGGATTCTTGAATATATCTTCATCTTAAAAATATCTAAAATGATTATTGAGGAAATTGTTAAACGGAATAAATAATCTGTAACGGGACGATGTTGGCATTGTTGCGAAAAACTATACCCCAAAAGATAAAAAATACCCCTTGCAATTTATATGAACAAGTCCGTAAAAAATGGACAATAGAAAAAAGAACCCTCTTGATGTAAAATAGACATCAGGAGGGTTTAATT
>VSOH01000084.1 GCA_009774735.1 Clostridiales bacterium | reverse complement strand
CGAGCAGCACAGAGCAGGATAACGGCTAACGGCCGCCGAGGGTGACCTTAGGGAAAGTGCAACAGAAATAAACCGCCTGATTTTTCAGGTAAGGATGGAAAGGCGAGGTAAGAGCTCACCGAGGGGATGGTAACATCCCTTGCCATGTAAACCCTATCCGCTGCAACATCGACTAAAGGGTTGTTTGCTCGACACATAACTTTGAAGGATGGCTGGAGCGCAGCAGCAATGCTGCGTCGAGATAGATGATTACCCATGACAGAACTCGGCTTATTGTCGGCTCGCTTTATTTATTAAATTTAACAAATCGAGGTAATATTTATGTTGGTTAATATGCGTGACCTGTTGGCAGATGCCCAGGCGGGTGACTATGCCGTCGGCTCGTTTTCCGTTGCGAATATGGAAATGGTGCTCGGTGTGCTGCAGGCTGCAAAGGAGCTGAATGCACCTGTTATTCTGCAGATTGCCGAGGTGAGATTAAAACAGAGTCCTCTGGAGCTTATCGGTCCGTTAATGGTTGCTGCTGCTGAAAATGCAGATACGCCTGTGGCTGTTCATTTTGACCACGGTAAAACTCTTGAAAAAATTTCTCAGGCGCTTGATCTTGGCTTTACGTCAGTTATGTTTGATGGCTCTCATCTTCCCCTTGACGAAAATATCGAGATGACGAAAAAGGTTATTGCTATGGCAGAGGAATACGATGCTTCCGTTGAGGCGGAAATCGGCTGTGTAGGCGGCAGCGAGGATGGTAGTGAGGACATCGCAATCAATTGCACCAAGACAGAGGATGCCGTGCGTTTTGAGGCTGAAACAGGTGTTGATGCACTTGCAATTGCAATCGGAAATGCCCATGGGAATTATAAAAGCACACCCAAGCTCAGATTTGATATTCTTGAAGAGGTTGAGAAAAATACCGACCTGCCATTAGTTTTGCACGGTGGAACAGGTATTACTCCCGATGATTTTGTTAAGTGTTCACATACAGGAATAAAAAAGATAAATATTGCTACCGCAACCTTTGATATGGTTGAAAACACTGTTTCTAAGTGCTATAATAATGACAGCATAAAAGGTTACTACGATTTGCAGGCTGCCGAGGTGCAGGGTGCTTATGAAAATGCGAAAAAGCACATTCTGATTTTCGGCAGTGACAATAAGGCGTAACGAATTTGAAGAGGTAAAAATTATGAACTACATTACATTTGATATGACAAAGCCGCTTGATTTTATCCCAATCGGCAGAATTGCTATTGACTTTAACCCAACAGATATGTATATGCCATTGAGCGAGTCATCAAATTTTAATAAATACGTTGGCGGCTCACCTGCAAATATTGCTGTTGGTCTTGCACGTCTTGGCTGCAAGGTTGGTTTTTGCGGTTGTGTAAGCAATGATCAGTTTGGTGACTTTGTTGTTGATTATTTTGATAAGGAAGGCATTGACACAAGTCAGATTACAAGAGCAAAAAACGGTGAGTGCCTTGGTTTAACCTTTACAGAAATTCTTTCAAAGGATGAGTCATCAATCCTTATGTACCGTGACAATGTGGCTGATTTCTGTATGGAACCTGAGGATATTAAGGAAGAATATATTGCATCTGCAAAGGCTATTGTTATCAGCGGTACTGCACTTGCAAAATCACCTTCGCGTGAGGCTTGCCTTAAGGCAATGATGCTTGCTAAAAAGAATAATGTAAGAATTATTTTTGATATTGATTATCGTGAATACACATGGACATCAAAGGATGAAATTGCCGTATATTACAGTCTTGTTGCACAGAATGCCGATATTATTATGGGCTCACGTGAAGAATTCGATTTGACTGAGGGTATTGTCGGTGTTAAGGACAGTGACCCTGAATCAGCCAAATATTGGCAGTCCTTTGGTGCTTCAATTTGTGTAATTAAGCACGGTAAAGAGGGCTCAACTGCATATACTAATGATGGCAGGTTCTATTCAATTAAGCCATTTCCTGCTGTTAAGCTTAAAGGCTTCGGCGGTGGTGACGGTTATGGCTCATCATTCCTTTACAGCCTTCTTCAGGGTAAGGAAATTATTGAGTGTCTTGAATTTGGTTCAGCATCTGCTTCTATTCTCATTTCTGCTCATTCCTGCTCAGATGCTATGCCTTCTGCTAAGCAGGTTGAAGATTTCATAAGAAAGAGCAAGGAAGAATACGGCGAAATGGTAGCAAGAGTTTAAATTGTTTTAATAAAGATTTAACAATTATCTAATAGACATATGGCTATTTCGTGTGTTGACTTTTTTACCATTTTATGGTATAATATATGTTGTTCGAGGGAGTAGTTCCACACAGCATTTACATAGTGTGAGCTAAATCAACAGCATGCCTTTTACGGCTGGTTTAGTTTTAAAGAATGAGACTCGTACATAGTGTAATACTATGTACGGGTTTTTATTTATATAAAAAATTCAAAAGGAGAGCTTTTATGAAAGAATATTTAAAAGACAAAAGTGTCGTTTTTGAAGAAATCAAGTCGACCGAAGGCGGATTAACTGCTGCTGAGGCTGCTTGCAGGCTTGAAAAAAACGGAAAAAACAAACTGGATGAGGGAAAAAAGGACTCCTTGCTCCACAAGTTTTTTAGTCAGCTTGCAGACCCGATGATAATTATACTTATCGTTGCTGCTGTTATTTCTGCCATTACAGGCGCTGTCAGCGGTGAGGGCTTTACAGACGTTTTCATCATTATGTTTGTTGTTCTGCTCAATGCAGTGCTTGGTGTTGTTCAGGAGCAAAAGGCTGAAAAGGCGATTGAAGCACTGCAGGAAATTGCTGCGGCTACATCAAAGGTTTACCGTGACGGCAGACTGGTTGATATTAAAAGCGAAGATTTGGTTATCGGTGATGTTGTTGAGCTTGAAGCAGGTGACAGTGTTCCTGCCGATTGCCGAATTATAAGCTGTGCTTCAATGAAAATTGAAGAGGCGGCACTGACAGGCGAGTCCGTTCCCGTTAACAAGCAGGTTGATGCTATTGATCCGTTGGGTAGTGATGATGTTCCCCTTGGCGACAGAAAAAATATGTGCTATATGGGCTCGAATGTTGTGTATGGTCACGGTAAGGCTGTTGTTGTTGCAACAGGAATGGATACAGAAATGGGTAAAATAGCTGATGCCCTTGAGCAGGCAGAGACTGGAGACACTCCGCTGCAGCAGAAACTCAATCAGTTATCCCGTATTTTATCCATATTAGTTTTAGGTATTTGTGTATTTATTTTTGCATTTGATATCGTTCGTTCATTTATTGTTGGCGACGCTGTTAATTTCAATACAGTTCTTGACACCTTTATGGTTGCTGTTTCACTTGCTGTTGCTGCTATTCCTGAGGGTCTGGCTGCTGTTGTAACAATCGTTCTTTCAATCGGTGTTACCAAAATGAGTAAAAGAAATGCAGTCATCAGACAGCTTACTGCTGTTGAAACGCTTGGCTGTACCCAGATTATCTGTTCTGATAAAACAGGTACCCTGACACAGAATAAAATGACTGTTGTTGAGTATAAGGGCAGTGATGAGAAGCTTCTTGCAACTGCTATGGCACTTTGCTGTGATGCACAGCTTCAGGATGACGGTACTGTTAAGGGTGAGCCGACAGAGGCGGCGCTTGTTGCATATGCTGATAAATTGGAGCTTCCTAAGCCTAAGCTTGAGGAGAACTTCCCAAGAGTAATGGAGGCACCATTTGACTCAATGCGAAAAATGATGTCGACCGTTCATAAAAGTGAAAATGGCTATATTCAGTATACTAAGGGTGCACCCGATGTCGTGCTTTCAAAATGCACATCGTATTATGAAAATGGCAAGCAGCTCCCTATGACTGACGAAAAGCGTGCTGAAATCCTTGCAGGAAACAAGGAAATGGCGGATAAGGCACTTCGTGTTCTGTGCGGTGCAATGCGAATTTACAAGGATAAGCCTGAAAGTGAAGAGGCTTCGGCACTTGAACAGGAGCTTTGTTATGTTGGCTTAACAGGTATGATTGACCCTGTACGTCCTGAGGTTGTTGAGGCAATCAAGGAATGCCGTGCAGCAGGTATCAGACCTATTATGATAACAGGTGACCATAAGGATACCGCAGTTGCAATTGCAAGAGAGCTTGGCATTATTACAGATGAAACCTCTGCAATTACAGGTGCAGAGCTTAATAAGCTCAGTGATGAAGAGCTTGACAGAGAAATTGAAAAATATTCTGTATATGCCCGTGTTCAGCCTGAGCATAAGGTTAGAATTGTTAAGGCTTGGAAGGCAAAGGGCAAAATCACCGCAATGACAGGTGATGGTGTTAATGATGCTCCATCAATCAAAAATGCAGATATCGGTGTCGGTATGGGTATCACAGGTACAGATGTTACGAAGAATGTTGCTGATATGGTGCTTGCTGATGATAACTTTGCAACAATTGTTTCTGCCGTTGAAGAGGGCAGAAGAATTTACGATAATATTCGTAATTCAATTCAGTTCCTTCTCTCATCAAACCTCAGTGAGGTTGTTACAATTTTCATTGCAACCTTAATGGGCTTTACAATTTTTGAGCCTGTTCATCTTCTTTGGATTAACCTGATAACCGACTGTCTGCCTGCTCTTGCTCTTGGTCTTGAAAAGGGCGAAAAGGATATAATGAAGCGTCAGCCGAGAAATTCCAAGGACGGAATTTTTGCAGGCGGTATGGGCTTTGACTGCGTTTACCAGGGTCTTATGGTGACTGTTCTCACACTCCTTGCGTATTTCTTCGGTACCAATCAGCTTGGCGTTACACTTGCCCACGGCTCAGAGGAGCTTATTCACCAGAACGGTATGACAATGGCATTTCTCACCCTTGCAATGGCAGAGATTTTCCATTCCTTCAATATGCGTTCACGCCGTCAGACAATTGCAAAAATGGGCAGTGTCAACTGGTATTTAGTTGGGGCGATGGTACTCAGCCTTGTGCTTTCAACCGTTGTTATATATATTCCGTTCCTTGCAGCAGCATTTGATTTTGCTCATATCAGCTTAACTGAATATGCAATTTCACTTGCACTGGCAGTCTGCGTAATTCCGATTGTTGAAATTGTTAAAGCAATCCAAAGAAAGCTTAACAAATAAATCGGCAAAATAAAAGAAGCAGTAAAAAATTCTTATTTTTTACTGCTTCTTTTATTCTGTTTTTTTGGATAAGGCTTTTTTATATCGGTAATCCCTAAAATATAATCTGCACTTGTTTCATAATAATCAGCTAAGCATATAAGCATTTCATAAGGCAAAGCTCTTTTACCTATTTCATAATTACTATATGCCTGTTGTTTACAGTTTAATATATTTGCAATATCTTCTTGCTTTTTATCACAATCTTCTCGTAATTCCTTTAATCTTTTAATATACATATTATCACTCCTTAATACACTATAACATACAACAAAATGCAGTATTGACAGTTACAACAAAATGTTGTACAATGAATGCGAAGTCAGGAAATGACATTATATCTTGCACAAAAGGAGCAATAAAATGAGATTATTTAAAATTCCGGTAACAACCAAAACAACAAATAAAAGCATAAGATTTCCGAATGATGTAATTGACAGCATAAAAAAAGTAACTGCAGGCAAATGTTGTACCTTTACTGATTTTGTAGTGGCGGCAGTAAAGTTTGCCCTTGAAAATCTGAAAGAAGAAAAAGAAATATAAAAAAATCAAGAATCAAATCAGTGGACAGATTAGCATAAAAAGAGGCTGTAAAAAACGAAAGTTTTTTACAGCCTCTAAGTTGTATTGATATTGAATTAAAGACCTGTGTTTTCAGCAATATATTTTCTTGCCTTAACAGCATACTCAAACGGATTAGCCTTTGCAGGGTCCTGCTCAGCCTCAACAACTACCCATCCCTCATAATCATTCTCTGCAAGAATGTCAAAGATAGGCTTAAAGTCAACATCTCCGTCACCCGGCACTGTGAACACACCTGCTCTGACAGCGTCAAGGAATGACATATGCTCAGGAACAACCTGATTGTTATAAACATCAAGACGAACGTCCTTTAAGTGAACGTGCTTAACTCTGTTGATATACTTTTTCAGCACAGGAACAGGGTCGATGCCTGCAAAGGTGAGATGACCTGAGTCGAAAAGAAGATAAACCAAATCGGGGTCAGTAATCTCCATCAGCTTATCAATTTCCTCAACGGTCTGAACACCTGTGCCCATATGGTGATGAACGGTAAAGAACATACCCTTGCTCTTTGCATAAGCGCCCATTTCGTTGAAGCCCTTTGCAACAATTTCCCACTGTTCGTCAGTGTAATAAGGCTTTTCATCAAGAATGGACTTGTCAAGACAGCCCTGAATTGAGTTGCCCTGTTCTGAAGCACCGATAACCTTTGCACCTAACTTATGGAGCTTATCGCAATGAGCCTTGAAAGCCTCGATTGTTTCCTCATAAGGTTTTGATGTTAAATATGATGAGAACCACGCATTACAAATCTGAAGTCCTCTGATATCAAGATATGGCTTTAATACATCAGGATCTGCAGGGTATTTGTTACCGATTTCAGAGCCTTTAAAGCCTGCCAGTGCCATTTCACTGATGCACTGCTCAAATGTATTCTCTGCACCAAGGTCAGGCATATCGTCATTTGTCCAGCCGATTGGTGCAATAGCTAATTTAACTTTGTTTGAATCAAGCATTTCCTATTTTACCTTTCAAAATTTTTTAGTAAAGATACATTATTAATAAT
>VSOH01000083.1 GCA_009774735.1 Clostridiales bacterium | reverse complement strand
AAGGAAAACAAGAAAAAAACAGAACAGGAAAACGCAGAAAAAGTCCATCTGCAAGAGCTTTATAAACCGCATCATACTTAGCCTGAATATCGTCATTTTCCTCAGGTGAAACATAGGTTGCATAAAGTCCGTCTGTTGAACAGTTTGCAGCAACAACAGTACCGCCTTTATAATCAGCAAGTGCATCCTTTACTGCCTCACCATAATTATTAATGATAGTTGAATAAGCATCCTTATTTTTTGCACCGGCACTGATTACATTTTCCTCGAAATCAAAGTTCCATTTTGCAGTGTAAGCCGAAGCAATTGAACAGCCGCCGTCAAAGATAGTATTAATACCCTTATTAAACATTGTTTCACAAACTGCCGCATAACGGTCGACCATTTCAAATGTAGTATTCCAGTAATACTCATTCGCCATTGAAATTCCTGTACCGTCACCATAGGAATCGACATTTTCCCAATGTGAGAACATATAGCCTTCCTGAGGAATTGCCGCAGCAATCTCAACAACGTCACCGGCAACATATGAGCCTGAGCCTGTTGACTCGCCATCACCGCCTTCGCCTGTCTGAACGGTTACGTTAAAGCTTGGCGAATCGGGAGCCTTATAAATAGGTGTAAGAACAATATCACTGTCCTTAACATCAACCCGGATTTCTTTAGATGTAAGATCTGTTTCACCTAAATCTGCAGTTGTTTCCCAATGATCAAACACAAGATTTTCAGGTGCTGCAGGAGCCTTTACCGAAATACCGTTTTCAAGCTCAACAGAATACTCTGCAATTGCATTTTTATTTTCTGCATCCATAACGGTTACTGTTTTATAATCATTTTCAATGTCCTTATAAATTGCAGTAATTGTACAGTCACACTTTTCAACAAGCAGGTTCATTGATGATTTTGTTTTAGAGGAAATATTAACCTTCTTATCCTTAACACCATCAGTATCACTCTTAACCTCCCAATGGTCAAAGGTTTTTCCCTCAGGAGCAGTATTGGCAGTGATAGTTACATTGCTGCCCTCTGTATATGTACCTGAGCCAATACCGTCAACAACTTTAACAGTAAATGTTTTTTCCTCAACATCTTCAATCTTCTGATAACAAGCCTTCACAGAGAAATTATAATTATAATCAACAAACGGTGAATCGTAATCAGCCCAATCAACCGTTACAGGAATACCCAAAGAATCTGCAGCATATGCAGCGCCCTGAACAAAGCCTGCACCATAGCTTGCAGAATTTCTGCTTTTATATTCACCAAGATAACCAAGCTCGGTATTGCCGTTGATAACAGCAAGATATCCGGCAAGGAAACCGCCTTGTGAAGAATCAAAGCTAATGCTCATAACATTTTTCATAAAGCTGTCTGTATTGGTATCAGCCGAATGAGGTATAGCATCAACAAGAATAAAATTAACATCAGGATATGTACTTGCAATTTCATATGTAATTACAGCAAATTCATTACCGGGAAGAACAACAAATTTTGCACCGTTTTTTGCTGCAAGGTCAACATATTTATTAACAATTTCCGTAGTAAGCTTTCCGTCTGCAAGTGCAGGCTGATAGTAGCGGCAGCTCATACCATTATCATCAGCGTAGGCAGAAATACCCTCCCATGCACTCTGGTTATAGCCATCATCCTTAATCGTACCGCCATTTGTAATCAGAACAATATCGCTCTGATAGGTTTCCTGCTTAGCACAGCCAATAAAAACAGAGCAGACTAAAACAAGACACAAACAAATTGAAATAATCTTTTTCATAGCTTTCCTCCAAAAAGATTTTATCACTAACTAATAATAACAAAAATCAATTAACTTTGCAATACTAATTTGTTGATTTATATATTAAAAAACATTATAATATGAATGAGGTGAATTGAAATGCTTGAAAAGCAACTTGAATATATAAAAAACAAAACAGATTTCATTCCTGATATTGCTTTGGTTTTAGGCAGCGGATTGGGTGAGCTTGCGGACGAAACAGAAATAAACACTGTAATTAATTATAGTGAACTGCCTGATTTTCCTGTTTCAACGGCACCAACACATAAAGGCTGTTTTATTTTCGGAAATATGGAGAATAAAAAGGTTGCCGTTATGCAGGGGCGTGTTCATCTTTATGAGGGATATTCGCCTGCTGATGTTGTTAAACCAATCCGTCTTTTAAGGCTTCTGGGGGCAAAAACACTCTTTCTTACTAATGCTGCAGGCGGAATTAACCGAAGCTTCTGTGTTGGTGATTTAATGATTATCCGTGACCATATATCAAGCTTTGTACCATCACCGCTTATAGGTAAAAATGATAACAGTCTTGGTCTTCGCTTTCCCGATATGAGCGAGGTTTACTCAAAAAAGCTTAATGATATAATAAAGCAGACTGCAATGAATGAAAAAATTGATATCAAGGAAGGTACGTATCTTCAGTTCAGAGGACCTAATTTTGAAACGCCTGCAGAAATAAAAATGGCAGGAATCATCGGTGCTGACGCAGTTGGAATGAGTACAGCAATTGAAGCACAGGTGGCAAAGCATTGCGGTATGGAGGTATGCGGAATAAGCGTTATTACCAATCTTGCCTGCGGAATAAGTGAAAAACCAATAACAAGCGAGGAGGTCAGTGAAACCGCTGACAGAACTGCACCCATATTTAAAAATATTATTAAGAAATCGATAGGAAAATTTAATGAATAATCTTGAGTTTAAAAACAATAAGCTATACATACTTGACCAGACACTGCTGCCAAATGAAGAAAAGTGGGTAAAGATAGAAAATAAAGAGGCTGCATATTATGCAATCAAAAGCTTAATGGTACGCGGTGCTCCTGCAATCGGCATATTTGCAGGCTATGCAATGGCACTCTTTTCAGCCGATCATGATATTTATAAGCTTAAAGAGTATCTCGACTCCTCACGTCCCACAGCCGTTAATCTGAGCTGGGCAACCACACGTATTGTAAAAGCATATGAAGACGGCAAAAGTCTTATTGATGAAGCAGTTGCTATACACAACGAGGACATTGAAATGTGCAGACGAATAAGCGAATACGGTCTGTCACTTTTGAATGACGGTGACGGAATACTCACCCACTGCAATGCAGGAGAGCTTGCCACAAGCAAATATGGAACCGGTCTGGGTCCCCTTATTTTAGGCAAAGAAAAAGGATACAATTTCAAGGTTTTTACGGATGAAACAAGACCGCTTTTGCAGGGTTCAAGACTAACCAGCTATGAGCTGGAAAAGGCAGGCATTGACGTTACATTGATATGCGACAATATGGCAAGTCTTGTAATGAAAGAAGGTAAAATCAACGCTGTTCTTGTGGGCTGTGACCGAGTAGCTGCAAATGGTGACACAGCAAACAAAATCGGCACAAGCGGTGCTGCAATCCTTGCAAAGCATTACAATATTCCGTTTTATGTTCTCGGTCCGTATTCAACAGTTGATTTTAACTGCAAAACAGGTGATGACATAGAAATTGAACTGAGGGATGATGCGGAAATAAAAGAAAAACACTTTTCCTCCCCTACTGCATTAAAAGAAACCAAATGCTATAATCCCGCATTTGATGTAACAGACAACTCGCTCATCACTGCAATAATCACAGACAAGGGTATCGCAAGAGCACCATATGAAAAAAGCTTAAAGGAGTTACTGGGATGATAAGATTTTTTAACGGACGTGTGTTAAAATTAAACGGCAGCTTTGAAATCACTGATGAAGAGGTTTGGACTGACGGCAATAAAATAGTTTATATCGGCAAAGAAAGAGCCGACGATAACACAGAGTTTGAACGTGAAATTGATTTACAGGGTAATCTGCTGATGCCAAGCTTCAAAAACGCACACACCCACTCTGCAATGACCTTTGCACGAAGCTACAGTGATGATATGCCGCTGCAGGAATGGCTTTATGATAAAATCTTCCCGTTGGAGGATAAGCTGACTGCCGATGACATTTACAAGCTGTCAAAGATTGCATTTCTTGAATATCTCAGCAGCGGTATATCTGCCTGCTTTGATATGTACTACTTCCCCGAAGCAATTGCCAAGGCAAGCATTGAGATGGGAATGAGAACTGTTTTGTGCGGAGCAGTAAACAATTTCAAGGAAAGTGTTGAACTGTTGGAGGAATACTACAGTAAGTACAATAACTATCATGAACTCATATCATATCAGCTTGGCTTTCATGCTGAATACACAACCGATAAATCATTAATGAAGAAGATTTCAAAGCTTGCTAAAAAATACGAAGCACCTGTATTTATGCACTCCAGCGAAACTATGGAAGAAACACAGGCATGCATTAACACCTACAGCAAAACACCAACAGAGCTTTTTGACAAGCTCGGCTTGTTCAATTTCGGCGGCGGTGCGTTCCATAGTGTATGGGTTGATGATAACGATTTGAATATTTACAAAAAGCGTGGTGTGTGGGCTGTTATAAACACCGGCTCAAACAGCAAGCTTGCATCGGGAGTTGCACCTGTCGAGCATATGTCAGATATGGGAATAAACCTTGCTCTGGGTACAGACGGTCCAAGCTCCAACAATGCTCTTGATATGTTCAGAGAGATGTATATGACCTGTGTACTGCAGAAAATAAAAAACAAAAACGCTGCTGCAATGGATGCAAACAAGGTGCTTGAAATGGCAACAGTCGGCTCTGCAAGGTGTATGGGTCTTAATGACTGTGACTGCATTGAGAACGGTAAGAAAGCTGATTTGATTGTGATTGATTTAAAAAGACCGAATATGCAGCCCATTCTCAATATCACTAAAAATCTTGTCTACAGCGGTTCAAAGGAAAATGTAAAGCTGACAATGGTCAACGGAAAAATCCTTTATGAAAATGGTGCGTTCATCAATTGCGATATTGAAAAAACATATGCGGATGCAGCCGAAGTCGTAGCCCGATTGAATCAAGATTAAATATCATAAAAAATGAACTCCTCCTGATAACAGGAGGAGTTTTTAATTAGCCGTTATTTTCTTTTTCAGCCCTCTTCTTTACTAATTCGCCGAGAATTCTTGTATGCTCCTTATCCGGAAGAGCATATTTGAGTGTCGGCAGTGCTGAAAGTACCATACCGATTGCAGGCGGAATTGAAATAAGGAAAAACATTGCTGCAGCATATTTGCCTGCACCTGTGCCGCCATCATAGGTGATAAAGCTTTCGCCGTGCTCATAAATTGCTTCGTTAAGCTTTGCAATATTCTTTCCGCTGTAACCAACGATTGAATAAACAATTGAAGAAACAATTGTTGCAATACCTGCTGAAAGCTTTGTAATGAACGACTGACCTGAGAAGAAAACACCATCCGTGCGAACACCATTTGTATATTCCTCATAATCGACACAATCTGCAATCATTACTGACTGAAGAACATTGATACCACCAAAGGAAGCACTTGCAAACAGCATACAAACACCAATAATGATTGACCAGAAAGCAGATGTTAAGTCACCGCCTGATAATTTGTAGCATACAAAAATCAGAACAAAAGGTACTGCACCTGCGATGGAATAGAAATTGTAAAGCCTTTTCTTTTCAATTTTTTTAATGAGTGAAGGCGTAATTCCCATAGCAACAAACTGACCGATGAAAAGACCTGCTGCAACACTGCCAAGACCGATTAAAATTTTAAAATCAATACCGGCAAGTGAGCCATCCTCATTATATTTGAGAATATTCATAATATTGCCGTTAGCATAGTAATATGTTACAAGAGTCATTGCAACAATCATAAGAAGCTGAATAGGACTTCTTAAAATACCTGAAATAAGAATTTGTCTGAAGGGCTTATTACCGAACATAATTTTGAAATTATCTTTAAAACCATAACGCTTTTCGGATGATTCAACCTTTTCTCTTGTGGAAATGCCTGCAAATTCAAATAAAACAGAAGCTATAACCGTCATAATAACAACAGTTACAATAAAGCCCATTTGTGTTGCTTTGGCTGTTTCCATACCCTTATCCATAAAGATATTGCCGGCAACCTGTGCAATCTGCACAACAAGAACACCAATAGCGCCGATACCGGCAACTATACGTGCAAGACCAAGGATTTTACCTCTGTCGCCCTCATCCTCTGTCATAAGTGAGGTAATTCCCCAAAGCGGGATATCACAAACCGTAAATACCATTCCCCAAGCAATGTAGGAAATGCCTGCCCAAGCAACAATTAATGCACGCTGTGCATCGGTTGATGCTGTAGCATAATTTCCATTGATAAATGTTAAAATCGTTACAACACCTATAATAGCCGGAAAAATAATCAGATATGGTCTGCACTTACCCCACTTGGTTCTTGTTTTGTCAACAATTGTACCCATCATCGGGTCATTAATTGCATCCCATATTCTTGAAATGGTCATTATCCAACCAAGAGCCATTGCAGGAAGGCAAATAACATTCTGGAAATAGAAATATAAACCTGTGGCAACAATGTTGTAAATCAGATTTTGACCAAACATACCAACAAGGTAACCGCCTAATTCCTTTTTTGTATATGTGCGAATTGAACCGCCCATTACATCCTCTCCTATCATTTTATTATCTTAATTATAATAACAAATTTTTACCAAAAAAACAAGCAAACTTATAGTATTTTTTATAAAACTTGCCAATTTATACATATAAAGCAACTAAAATAATAAAAACAGCAGAAGATTTCTGCTGTTCAGCCTGTAGAAAAACCCTAAATCCGGAAAGGATTTAGGGTTAAATTTTTAAGATTAATGAAAAATATGCTG
>VSOH01000082.1 GCA_009774735.1 Clostridiales bacterium | reverse complement strand
GTAGGTATGAATAACAAAGCAAGAAAATTTTTTGATAATTTAAAAGGTAAAAAGGTTGCATTCGTAGGTATGGGCGTTGCAAACGTACCTTGTGCCGAATTTATGGCAAGGCTTGGTGCCGAAGTATATGCCTGCGACCAAAGAAACAAAGAATATATCGGAATTGAAATTTGCGAAAAGCTTGAAAAGCTCGGTGTTAAATTTTCTTTGGGTGACAGCTATCTTGATATTCTGCCTGATATGGATTTGGTATTCAGATCTCACGGTATTCTTCCATTTCAGAATCCATGGATTGGTGAATGTATTGAACGAGGACAGAAGGTTACGACTGAAATGGAGATTTTCTTTAAGCTCTGTCCCGCTAAGATTTTTGCTGTAACCGGCTCTAACGGTAAAACAACAACGACAACTTTAATTGCAAAAATGCTTGAAAAGCAGGGGAGAAAGGTTTATCTTGGCGGTAATATCGGAAAGGCTCTGATGCCTGAGCTTGAAACAATTACTGAAAATGATATTGCTGTCGTTGAGCTTTCATCATTTCAGCTTTTAACAATGGGTAATCTTGTTCATTCACCTGATGTTGCAGTTGTTACAAATATTGAATGTACGCATCAGGATCACCATATCAGCCTTGATGAATATGTTGATACAAAAAGAAATATTCTAATTTATCAGAACGCTGATTGCAGAACTATTCTTAATGCTGACTGTGACTATTCAATCGGCAGCAGGGTATACCATGATATGCGTTTTGATGTCAGAGGCAGGCTTTTTGAATTTTCAATAAAGCATCCTGTTGAAAATGGTGCATATATGAAGGATAATGGCGATATCGTTTATCGTGAAAATGATGAAGAAACGTATGTTATGAATAAAAACGACATCATTATTCCGGGTACTCATAATATTGAAAATTACTGCACTGCTATCTCAGCAGTATGGGGAATGGTTGATGTTGAAAATATTAAAAGTATTGCTCTGACCTTCGGCGGAGTAGAGCACAGGATTGAATTTGTCCGTGAATATAACGGAATAAGATATTATAATGACTCAATTGCCACATCACCATCCCGAGTAATCAGCGGACTTAAAGCTTTCGGCAAAAAAATAATTGTTATTATGGGCGGCTCTGATAAGGGCAATGATATGAGTGAAATGGTTCCTTATATTCTTAAATATGTGAAGCTCCTTGTATTAAATGGTGCAACTGCCGAAAAAATATATGATACCATAATTAGTGATGAGAATTATAAAAACAGTGATATCAAAATAGTTAAAACAGATTATTTGGAAAATGCTCTTAACATAGCAAAAGAAAAGGCACAGAGCGGTGATGTTGTAACACTTTGCCCTGCCTGTCCTGCTTTTGATCAATTCAAAACTTTTGAATACAGGGGCAGAAAATTTAAGGAATTAGTTAACGGATTTGGTGAATAATGGAAAAGACTTTGAAATTATTGAAAAAATTAACAGCACCTGTGGGTGTATCAGGTGCTGAAGAAAATATTGTTAATTTTCTGAAAGAAATATTAAAGCAATATGGTGAGGTTACTGTTGACAGTATGAACAATGTTTTCTGTACCTTTGGTGATGGCTATCATTTTCTGCTTGATGCTCACCTTGATGAAATCGGCTTTGTTGTCACAAATATAACCGATGACGGCTTTATAAAATTTGATCAGTGCAGCAGAACAGATACAAGATTTCTTCCTGCTTATGAGGTTTCTGTATGGGGGAAAAGAGAGGTTAAAGGTATTATATCAACGCTTCCTCCTCATTTACAGACATCTGATGACGAGAAGAAAGCACCAAAACTCAAAGCACTTGCAATTGATACAGGCTTTACAAAAGAACAGCTAACAGATTTAGTTTCACCAGGTGACAGAATAACCCTCAAAAGAAACTTCACACCTCTTAATAATAATTATTTGTCAGCATCCTGTCTTGATGACAGATCTGGCATTTGTGCAATAATCCTTGCACTTGACAGACTAAAAAATATGCCTTGCAAAATAACAGTGATGTTCTCTTCACAGGAAGAGGTAGGCACGCGAGGCGCAAAAATCGGACCATTCGGAAGAAATGTTGACGAAGCAATTTCTGTCGACGTATCATTCGCCTGCACGCCCGGCTGTGACAAAACGGACTGCGGTGAGATTTCAAAGGGTGCTATGATAGGCTTTTCTCCTGTACTGGACAAGACGATGTCAAAAAAGCTTGTTGCGACAGCAGAAAAGAATAAGATACCTTATCAGTGTGAAATTATGGCCGGCAGAACAGGCACTAATGCTGATGTTATATCTATAAATGGCAATGGCGTTAAATCAGCGTTGATTTCTATTCCTGAAAAATATATGCATCAGACTGTTGAAGTTGTTGACCTTGGTGATGTCAAAGCAGTTGCTGATT
This sequence comes from Clostridiales bacterium, assembly GCA_009774735.1. GTDB lineage: Bacteria > Bacillota > Clostridia > Oscillospirales > Acutalibacteraceae > Eubacterium_R. Next base: position 4,372 of record VSOH01000082.1, on the reverse strand, counting down.
TAATTTCAGCTTACATTGCAGAAAGGGTCGGTGAAATTAATGCTTAAAAATCTTTGTTTAATGAATTCTGCCTCCGGTGATGAACATGCGGTAAGAGATTTTATAATCAATGAAATCAAAGACTTCTGTGAATATAATGTTGATAATCTCGGCTCGGTTATCGCTTTTAAAAAAGGAAATAAAACACCATGCAAAAAAGTTATGCTTTGCGCCCATATGGATGAGGTTGGTTTTATTATTACGGATATAACTGATGACGGATATTTGAAATTCAGTGCTGTTGGCGGAATAGACAGCAAGGTAATTGCAGGCAGAGTTATAAAGATTAACGATACTCTCGGTGTTATAGGTCTTAAACCTATTCATCTTCTGTGTTCCGACGAAGCAGAAAAAGCACCGGCTTCAGGTGACTTATTCATTGACATTGGTGCGAAAAATAAAGACGATGCACTGAAATATGTGCATCTCGGTGACTATGCTTATTTTGAAAGTGATTATTATGAATTCGGTGACGGGTTTATCAAATCAAAAGCACTTGATGACAGAATCGGCTGTATGCTTTTAATCGAGCTGATAAAAAATGAAGTTGAATATGATACCTATTTCTGCTTTAATGTTCAGGAAGAGGTTGGACTTCGTGGTGCTATGTGCACTTCTTTTGCAGTTCAGCCTGATATATCGGTTGTGCTTGAAACGACGACTGCTGCTGATTTATGCGGTGTAACAGGCGGTGACAGAGTATGTGTTCTCGGAGAGGGACCTGTGGTTTCATTTATGGACGGAAGAACAATTTATGATAAAGAGCTGTACAAGCTTGCTATGACAACCGCTTTTGATAATGATATTAAAATTCAGACAAAAACTGCTATTGCAGGCGGTAATGATGCAGGTGCAATACAGATAAGCGGCAAGGGCTCCAAAGTTATGGCCGTTTCACTTCCCTGCAGATATATTCATTCAGGCTCAAGCGTTGTGAAGAACAGTGACATTATTGAAACAAGAAAACTTTTGAAAGCGATTTTACCAAAGCTTTATGATTAAAAAAATTGAAAATACCAATGCGTTTGACAAATATACAAAAACAGATTTATATTCTGTCAGAATTAAAGCACTGCTGAGTGCGTACGGCATCTGCTATGATTTTGCCGTATTCTATAAACAATTGAATAATTGCGGTGAAATTACTGCAATTATCTCAAAGCTTGATGGTGATTTCACCATATCTATGAATAACGCTGATGAAGGGGAGCTTGCCGAATTTATCAATGTTATCGGTTACAGCTCCTGTCTTTGCGATGGTCTGAGTGATTATTTTGCTGACTATGATGAGGGCATAATAATGATGTCTGACAGAAAAACGCAATACAATTTGCCTTATACTGAAATTGATGAATATCCTAAACTGATGGACTTATTTAATTTTCAGGATTATGATAGGGCTGATTTTGAGGCGTGGTATGTTGATATCAGCCACAGAATACGTCACGGCACTGCAAAGGCTTATTCAGTTAATATCAATAATGAAATCGTGTCAAGCGGCATATTTTCTTCAATACACAACAACAATGCAGTTCTAACATCAGTTAATACTGCACCTGAATTCCGCCGTATGGGATATGGGTCACTGCTTGTTTCACATATGATGTGTGACATATCGGGTACGGTTTTTCTTATGCGTGAAAAAAATAAGAACGAGCATTTTTACAGCCGTCTTGGTTTTATTAATACAGGAAAATGGAGATTATACAAATGAATTCTTTTTTCAAAATAAGTGACAGAATTGAAAATACTGCAGATAAAGCAATGTTGCTTTGTAAGGAACAGTTTGATTACATAGAAGACGTAACAGAATATAATCAGCTCAAAGTGCAGAAGGCATTTATCGACAACGGCATCAGTGAAAGTCATTTTATAAGCAGTACAGGCTACGGCTACGGCGATAGGGGACGAGAAACACTTGACAAGGTATGGGCTGAGGTTTTCGGTGCAGAGGATGCTCTTGTAAGACACAACTTCACCTGCGGCACGCACACTCTGGCAACAGCTCTTTTCGGTGTTCTCAGACCGGGTGATAAAATGCTTTGTGTTACAGGCACACCATATGATACCATTCATGGTGTAATTGGTATATCAGGCGAAGGAATGGGCTCATTAAAGGATTTTGGTGTTGAATATAATGAAGTACCGTTAAAAGACGAAAAGGTTGATTTTGATGCAATTGAGAAGGCTGTTGATGACACTACAACAATGGTTTACATTCAGCGAAGCAGAGGCTACGAGCTGAGGGCAAGCCTGTCAGTTGATGAAATCGGCAGAGTCTGCAGTATTGTAAAAAAGAAAAATCCCAATGTAATTGTTATGGTTGATAACTGTTATGGTGAATTTGTTGAGAAAAAAGAACCTGTACAGGTTGGTGCTGATTTGATAGCAGGGTCCCTCATAAAAAATGCAGGCGGCGGTATTGCAACAACAGGCGGTTATATTGCAGGAAGACACGATCTCGTTGAAAAATGTGCCTACAGACTCACAACACCCGGTTTAGGCAAAGAAGTTGGCGCAACCCTTGGTATGAACAGAGAGCTTTATATGGGGCTTTTCTTTGCACCTCACACAGTAGGTGAAGCATTAAAAAGTGCCGTGTTTATATCTGCACTTTTTGAAAGCTTCGGCTACAAGGTTACACCAAAATATTATGAAATAAGACACGATATTGTTCAGTGTCTTGGTCTTGAAAACGCTGAAAGTCTTGTTGCCTTCTGTCAGGGAATACAGAGCGGAAGTCCGATTGACAGCTTTGTGCTGCCTGAGCCTTGGGATATGCCCGGCTATGACAGTAAGGTTGTAATGGCTGCAGGTGCATTCACATTAGGCTCTTCAATTGAGCTTTCTGCAGATGCACCGATCAGAGAGCCGTATTATGCTTGGATTCAGGGCGGTCTTAATTTCCACAGTGCAAAGATTTGCGCAAAGCTTGCTGCCCAGCAAATGGAGGATAAAGGTTTACTGAAATGAAAGAATATAATTTCAAAGGAATAAAGCCGGAGGCTATTGAGCTTCTGTGCCTTAACAGATTTAATGATTCACGCTCTTTTTATGAGGAACACAAAGAGGAGCTTAAGCAGGGAATAACTGTTCCTATGAGGCAGATTATGCTTGACCTCAGCGATTTAATGTATGATATTGATGAGAAAATGATGACCGACCCTGTAAGGTCAGTTGCAAGAATTTATCGTGACACAAGGGGCAACAGAAATAAAACAAAGTATCGTGAAAACATTTGGATGTTCTTCAGACGCTATAAAAAGGAATATCCTGAGGCTCCTTTCTACTATTTTGAATTTTTCCCCGACAGCTTTGGCTATGGTGTTGTTTTCTGGCTGTGGCGTCCGACATATTTTAAAGTTGTACATCAGCAGATTTTGAAGCATCCTGACAGATGGCTTGATGCAGTTAAGGCCTGTGAGGATGCAGGCTTGACATATGAGTGCAGGGATGAATATAAAAAGGATATGTACCCGGATGCTCCCGAAGAATTAAAGCCATATTTAAAAGCCAAAAATATGTCATTTTCATATAACAGCTTTGACTTATCTCGAATAGGAACAAGTGCACTCATTGATGAGCTTAAGCTTGCGTTTGATATTGCAAGACCTATGTATGAATTTTTTATGGATTGCTATGAGATATTAATTGCTGACGGTATTATTAAACCCGAGGATTACGAAAGATAATGGTGATTTTTTGTTAAAATTAGTTTTTGCCAGATCAGGCTATGGTAAAAGTGAATATGTTTTCAACCAAATAAAAGAGTTTGTTGAAAGCGGTCGGAAAGATATACTGCTCATTACACCTGAGCAATATTCACTTGTATGCGAGAAAAAGCTTCTGACTGAGCTTGGCGAACACGGCATAACTAAGGTTGATAATTCATCCTTCAGCAGAATTACAGATGATGTAAGGCGAAAATACGGCAGTGACAGCTTACCTACGCTCTCTAAGGGTGGCAAAGCCGTTATGATGATGCGTGCAATTGATCTTGTAAAAGAGAATTTACAGCTTTTCAACAAGCATCTTGATTCACTTTCATTTGTAAATTCAATGATTAAAATTTATGATGAAATGAAATCCTGTAATCTGAGCTGCAGTGAAATAATTGAGCTTTCACAGAATATCAAAAGTGATGCATTGAAGAGAAAATTATCAGATATTTCTTTAATTATGAGCAGCTATGAAATGCTTCTGTTTGACAAGTACCTTGACCCTGCCAATGAGCTTACACGTCTTTATAATCAGCTAAACGGACTTGATTATTTTAAAAATAAATATGTATTTATTGATGGCTTCAACGGCTTTGTTGCACAGGAATATAAAA
>VSOH01000081.1 GCA_009774735.1 Clostridiales bacterium | reverse complement strand
TCCTCTTCCGTAACCAATGCATATGTATTTTTTAAGACTGTTTTTATATCCTGCATCATTCCGGACAAGGCATCGGTTATGATGCTGCTGAATATCAGGAGGAAGGAAAAAAGAACGCAAATGATTTTTAGCGGCGGTTTGTTTTTTGTATGCATACCTGTCAGCTCCTTCTTGTTTCCTGTTAAAATTATACTGTCGTGAAGTGAAATATAGATAAATAAAAAATAAAGATTTTCTTAAAAAAGAAATCTTATAATAATTTAGGCAGCAACTCCGTCAAAGAGGTCACTTTTTATTCAATTTGCTTGATTTTAAACTGCTTTTGTGATACGATATCAAAAGATAGTTTTTGATGATACAGCTTGTCAGTGAAACTGTCGGAATAAAAAAATAACTTTCAGGAGATAAGATATAATGAGATCAGATTTAATTAAAGAGGGTCCGTCAAGGGCTCCTCACCGTTCTCTCTTGCGAGCTCTCGGTATTGATGAACTCGAAATGAAAAGACCTTTTGTAGCCGTTGTTAATTCAAAGAGCGACTATATTCCGGGTCATATGCATCTTGACAAGATTGCAGAGCAGGTTAAGGCAGGTATCCGCAACGCAGGCGGTGTTCCGTTTGAGTTCAATACAATCGGTGTTTGCGACGGTATTGCAATGAACCACAGAGGTATGAAATATTCACTTTGCTCAAGAGAGCTTATTGCTGACAGTATTGAGGTTATGCTTACAGCTCATCCGCTTGATGCAATTGTATTTATTCCGAACTGTGACAAAATTGTTCCCGGTATGCTCCTTGCAGCTTGCAGATTGAATCTGCCTTGTATTTTCATCAGCGGCGGTCCTATGCTTCCCGGTAAGAGTACTGAAACTGAAAACCGTATCGGTCTTTCAGAACAGTTTGAGTATGTGGGTGCAAATTCTGTTGGAAAAATGAGTCTTGAAAACCTTGAGTCATGTGCTTTCACAGCATGTCCGACCTGCGGTTCCTGCTCAGGTATGTATACTGCCAACTCTATGAACTGTTTAACTGAAACGATTGGTATGTCCCTGCCCGGCTCAGGCACAATTCCTGCAGTTATGAGTGCAAGGTTAAGACTTGCCAAGATGGCAGGTGAAAGGGTTATGGACCTCCTCAAAGAGGACATTAAGCCAAGTGATATTATAACGAAAGAAGCAATCGAAAATGCTATGAGAACGGATATGGCAATCGGCTGCTCGACAAATACAATTTTACATTTAACTGCTGTTGCACACGCAGCAGGTCACGATATTGACCTTGATGACCTTGATGCATACGGCAGAAAAACTCCGCAGATTTGTAAGCTTAACCCGGCATCCTCTGTATTTATTACAGACCTTAATGATGTGGGCGGCATTCAGTCCGTTATGAAGGAGCTTGCAAAGGGCGGTATGATTAATACTGATGCACTTACTGTTAATGGTACTGTTGCTGACAGAATTGAAAAGGCTATGGATGCAGACGGTGATATTATCCGCAAGCTTGACAATCCTTTCTCTGCTGACGGCGGTATTGCTGTTCTTAAAGGCAATCTTGCTGAGGATGGTGCCGTTGTTAAGAAGGGTGCGGTTGCGCCTGAAATGATGCAGCATAAGGGTCCTGCAACGTGCTATAACAGCGAGGAAGAGGCTATTGAGGCTATCAACGGCGGCAAGGTTGTTGCAGGTGATGTTGTTGTTATCCGTTATGAAGGACCTAAGGGCGGACCCGGTATGAGAGAAATGCTTTCACCGACCTCTGCTATTATCGGTATGGGTCTTGGTTCATCTGTTGCACTTCTTACAGACGGTCGTTTTTCGGGTGCAACACGCGGGGCTTCAATCGGTCACGTCAGCCCGGAGGCTGCAATGGGCGGAACAATTGCGCTTGTTGAAGATGGTGACGAAATTGAAATTGATATTCCGGCAAGAGTGCTCAGAGTTAATGTGAGCGATGAGGTGCTTGCAGAGAGAAGGTCAAAATGGACGCCTCCTGTTCAGGAGCTTACAGGCTATTTAAAGAGATATGCACAGCACGTTACAAGTGGTGCCAAGGGTGCTGTTTTTGAGGATTAATAATGAACAGCAGTGATAAAAAACGTCGCAGAATAGCAGTTAATGAATATGCCATAAAAACTGTTTCATATTTAATAATAATGATTGCGGTTACTGTTGCGGCTGTATTTGTACTGATTAAGCCTGTTACAGAACTTGTTCATAAGGTCGAGTCTTATGTGCCTATGGAGTCACGTGATATTGTGCTTGACGACAGCACTTATAATCTTTCAGTTGATGAAAAAAGTGATTTGATAGAGTATGATTATGGTGCAAAAATCGGAGTTATAACCGGTGACAGCTTTGGTCTGAACAGCAGTATTTACTGTGGGGCAAACAGAATGTCAATGGCTAAGGGTGTCGGCTTTGATAAAAGGAGCGGGCTTATAGGCGGTGATGGTACGACTGTAATTACAGGATATATGGAAGGCAGTTTTTCTTCTCTTGAATATGCTGAGGAGGGGAATGAACTGGATATTACCACACCATATGGTAAGTTCAGATACAGAATAACCGATGTGCAGTATTCTGAAAAAACAGAAAGCAGCCGGAAAGCCCGTGGCAGTGCTTTAGTGCTTTGCGGAATATGCTCCGACTTTTCACAGCACAGCGGTGAAAAACTTATGGTTTTTGCTGAAAAGGCAGATGGGGAGGTGCATTGATTTGACATCTTCGTATTCTGAATCAAAGCTTATACTTTTTTTAAGAACAATACTTTCCTTTTTATTGGCAATCAATATTTCTGTTGTGGGTGTTGCTTTTTGCTTTAGTACTAATTTTTTGAACAGTACTAAAATTGAAAAATGCTTTACTGATTATTCTTATATATCCGGTGTAAGAGAAAATGTAATCAGCTTTGTTGATGATGTATATCTGCGCAATGGTCTTGACAGTGAAAATGTTGATAATATTGTTAGTATTGATGCTGTTAAGTCTGTTGTTGAAGGTTATACAGGCTATTATATTACTCAAAGGGTTGGATTTGATGAAAATATGTATATCAAATCAATTTCATCCATTTGTGATAATCTGAAGCTTGATATTAAAGAGCAGATTAAACTTACAAATCAGACTGACGATACCAAAGCGGTTGATAATTTAGGATCAGACATTTCCGATTATTTTATAAATGAGATTAATATACCCGGAATCAGCCGACTTGAAACACTGCTGAATGTTGGAATTCCTGCTTCTTATGGTGTGCTTGGCGGAAGTCTGTTTTTCTTGGTTGCAATCGGGCTGATATTGATTTTCCTTGGAGAAAAGGACAGAAGATATCGTTCGGTCAGTGCTGTGAGTATCAGCTTTCTGACAGCAGGCTTTTTTGAAATATTTCTTGCAGGTATTGTTTTGATTATTTCCAATCTAAAAAAATTCGATATATATCCGGTCTATTTGTCTGACAGCTTTATGCATTATTTTTACACTTGCATTTTAGCAGTTGTCGTTACCGGTCTGCTGTTTATAGTCATTTCACTTGCAGTGTCAACACTGGCTTGGATAAATAAGAGTAAAATCAAAGGGTGAAAATATGGATAAGGATGTAGCAATTTCACTAAAAAATGTAAGTATGACCTTTAATCTGAATAAAGAAAAGGTTGATAATCTTAAAGAATATGTTATTAAATTTATAACCCGTAAGCTGGAATTTAAAAAATTCTATGCTTTGCAGAATATTGATATTGAAGTAAAAAAAGGCGATCATCTTGCGATACTCGGATTAAATGGTGCCGGCAAAAGTACATTGCTAAAGACGATAGTCGGTGTGTACAAGCCCACAGAGGGCACTGTTGAAAAGTGTGGCGTTATTGCCCCTCTTCTTGAGCTTGGGGCAGGTTTTGACCCTAACTATTCGGGTAAAGAAAATATTTACCTTTATGGTGCAATTCTTGGATATGACAGAAATTATATTGATAAAAAATATAAAGAAATTGTTGAATTTTCAGAGCTTGGTCATTTTATTGACGTGCCTATTAAAAACTATTCAAGCGGTATGAAGGCAAGACTCGGTTTTTCAATTGCAACTGCAGTTGCGCCTGATGTGCTGATTCTCGATGAGGTGCTTTCGGTCGGCGATGCCAAGTTCAGAAAAAAAAGCCTTGCCAAGGTTAAGTCAATGTTTGAAGACGGCGTTACTGTTTTGTTTGTATCACATAATATTGAACAGGTTAAATCCATTTGCAACAAGGCTGTCTTGCTTGAAAAAGGCAGGATTATTGCCAGTGGCAGTATTGATGAGGTTATTCCTGTATATGAGGAAAAAACAAAGAAAAAATAGTTCAAGAAAAAATCCATTGAGTTAATACTCAATGGATTTTTGTTGTGTTATGTATTTATTATTTAATCAGCAGATTTGCATTTTCCTCCAAAATATCTATTGCCTGAGGTCCGCATTTTTTCAGAATAACCTTGATACCGTCCTCATAATTCGGAGAACGGGATGACAGATTGTGACAGTCAGAACCGATTAAATGGATTTTTCCGTTTTCAAGATATTTAATCAGTTTTTTGCGTGTTCCCCTTGATGCATCTGAAAAGGAACTGATATTAACCTGTACAAGGCAGCCTGCATTTATATATTCATCAAGCAAATCCTCGTCATTCATTAAAGCTTCATATCTTTCAATATGGGCAAGTATGGGCTTGATACCAAATTCATAATTAAGGTTTAAAAGCCTTTCATATGTCTTTTGTGAAAAATTACAGGAGAAGGAATGCTCAATTAAAGCATAACCTGAATTGCCTATGCAAAGCTCTTTCAGGCTTTCATTATTAAACAGATAATCCGTAATGTAAACCTCTGCAGCAGGTATTAGCTTTGGGTCATCATCACCAAGTGCTGCACTCAGTTGAGCAAATGCCGCATTTCTTTTTTTTATAAAATTACTGTATGAAATTGAATCTGAATAATAATGAGGTGTCAGTATTATTGCCTTTGCACCCTGATTTTTCAGCTGCCGTATCATCTGAACGCTGGTTTCAACATCAGGTGCTCCGTCATCTATACCCGGCAGGATGTGGCAATGTGTTTCAACAAGATTTGTGATAGTCATTTAGTTTCCTCAGTTCCTTGGGTCGCTTTTATCGCTGGTGAATGTGTTTTTATGGCTGCTAAATATGCCATAGTTTTGTTTGCTGTTGTAATTTCCGTAGCTTCCATAGCCGTACCCATACCCATAACCATAGCCATAGCCATAGTTGCTGTAACCATATCCCTTGTAGGAGTATTTGCGACCTGCCTTTGATTCAACAAAGTTAACTACAAAGCCCAGCAGCTTTGCATCAATAAATTCAAGTGAAGATAAGGCCTTTTGCAAATCGGGATGCGTAGTTTGATTCTGACGCACCACAAGCACAACACCATCAGCCTCTCTGATAAGAGGAAGTGCATCGGATACAACATTAATAGGGGGAGTGTCAATTATAATATAGTCATATTTAGTGCTTATCTCATTAAGAAAATCACTCATTAATTCCGAACCAAGCAGCTCGGCAGGATTAGGAGGTATTGAGCCGGAACAGAGTATTGATAAATTCTCATAATCTGTTGGATGAATAACGCTGAATAAATCCGCTTTTTTCTTCATCGAAATACTATCTCCAAGATAGTTTGTAAGTCCCGGTGAATTTGCAACTGAAAAATAGTGGTGAACCTTAGGTTTTCTGAGGTCAGCGTCAATTAAAAGTACTCTGTGATCAGCCTGTGCTATACTGATTGCAAGGTTTACCGTAGTAGTGGTTTTTCCTTCACTTGGATTTGAGGAGCTGACAACAATGGTTTTGCAGCCCTTTTTCATAACGGAGAACATAATGTTGGCACGTATTGCCTTATATGATTCTTCAATTCTGAATTTCAGAGCAGGCTGTATCGGTGCATTTGCCAATATATAGCGTGACTGATTAAGAGAGTCGTTGTTTTTCTTGCTGTTTTTTTTGTTAAACATACTTATATCTCCTCTCTTGCTTTATCACTTTGCTTGACATTGCTTTTAATCTCAAACTCAGGAATTGTTCCCAATACAGGTATATTATATCTTGCACTTAATTCGTCACTGCTCTTGATACGGATGTCGAGCAGGTCACGAAGAACTATATATATAACTGCAAGAAGTGTACCTACTAAAATACCAAATGCAACTTTTTTAGGATATCCAAGGCTTTCGGAGCTTGTTGATTTCAAGGCAGCGTCCTCAACTGAAGCACATACAATACCATTATTTGTGTTAGCCATTTTTTCGGGAATACTTGTTTCAAGCTGGTGTGCAATCTGGTATGACAAATCAGCATTCGTTGTAGTTACAACTATTTTGAACATAGCAGTATTTTCAATCGGAGTTATTTTGATTGCGTGTTTTATTGTGCTTGCAGAATATGATGTGTTGTAATTCTCATTAATTTGATCGGCAACGCTTTGATTGAATTCATTTGTTTTAAACAGTTCAACATATGTGCTGAGCATTTTGATAGCATAATTCATTTTACTGGTGTTGCTTACAGTCTGTGCAGCAGTCGTTGAATCTGACAATTCCTGCTGAGAGTCCTGTGAATATGCTAAAAATTCCACACTTGAAGAGTAAGTAAGCGTTGTGAAATTTGCAGTGTAAAAGGCGGCTGCTATTGCACCGATTAAAGCAAAAAGAACAATCAGCTTCCATTTTTTCAGTATGACTGCAATTATTTTTTGAATGTTTTCATCTAATTTCATTTATTACTCCTCCTGTTCTTAGA
>VSOH01000080.1 GCA_009774735.1 Clostridiales bacterium | reverse complement strand
TTTGTGCGACGGATTAAACTGTTATTGTGGGGCGGGGATTTGTGTATAAGAGCGTGCTTTGCGTTTGGTGTTGAGCCCGGTGCAGGTCCGTCACTTCTGTTTATAACTCTGCCGAATGTGTTTAACAATATGGCAGGCGGCAGAATTTGGGGAACAATGTTTTTTGTCTTTATGTCTTTTGCAGCACTTTCAACAATTGTTGCAGTGTTTGAAAATATAATTGCTGCCTTTATTGATATGAATGGCTGGAGCAGAAAAAAGTCTGTCGGCGTCAATTTTGTTCTGATAACAGTGTTGTCCATTCCGGCAATTATCGGTTTCAATCTTCTTTCAAAATTTCAGCCGCTGGGCGAAGGCTCAACAATTATGGATTTAGAGGATTTCCTCGTTTCCTATAATCTGCTTCCATTGGGTTCGCTTGTGTTTGTTCTTTTCTGTGTGAGAAAGAATGGCTGGGGCTTTGAGAATTTCCTTAAAGAAGCCAATACAGGCTCCGGTATGAAATTCCCTAAATGGTTAAGGATTTATATGCAGTACATTCTTCCGCTGATTGTTTGTGTTATTTACCTTAAGGGGTATTATGATTTCTTTATCCCTCAGGGCAAAACAACAACAATTCTGTGGATGTGCTTTGCAGCAGCAATGCTGATTGTAATATTTGGTATTACAATATTCACAGGTAAAAAGAGAGTTAAAGCGTAAGATAAAATCCCGCTGTATTCGGATTATGAATACAGCGGGATAATTTTATTATAAGGTTTTAAATTTTTCAGGCTTTTTCTTCATCAATATGAAAGCTGCAATGCAGATTATTACCGACAGCAATGAGCCGATTGGCGCCGCCATTCCCATAGGAAACAGTGTGTCTGCATACATTTTTGATGCGAGATATGAAAGCGGAATACGTGCTAAAATGATGGAAGCGGCATTATGTATGAATGAAATATTTGACAGACCAAAGGCACAGAAATATCCGCTGAAGCAGAAGTGAATTCCCGCAATAGCACAGTCCCATACATAACTGCGCAGATATTGACCGCCTAAAACAGCAACAGTATCACTTTCTGTGAAAAGATGTACTGTCTGCTCAGCAGTGAATTCAATTACTGTTGATGCAATAACGCCGAATATTACCGTTATTATAACGGCGTATTTCAGTGTTTTATCGGCTCTGTCATATTTTTTTGCCCCGATATTCTGGGCTGACAGTGCAGATACTGTTGACAGCATGGATGACGGCACAAGGAATAGAATGCCGATTATTTTTTCAACAATTCCGACGGCTGCTGCATCATTGAGTCCTCTGCGGTTGGCAATAATTGTTATTATAATGAATGCAATCTGAATGAAGCCATCCTGAACTGCAACAGGGAAGCCAATCTTTAACAGCTTTGACAGTATGTTTTTCTGCGGTTTAAAATCTGTTTTGGCAATGTCGGGAATCATTTTTCGCTTGATTATCACTGTAAGCGAGATTATTACGCTAATTGTCTGTGAGAGCGTTGTGCCCAGTGCGGCCCCGGCAGCCCCCATGCCCATATGACCGATAAACAGATAGTCAAGTGCAATGTTGAATACACATGCAACGGCTATGAAATACATAGGGCTTTTGGAGTCACCCATTCCTCTGAATATTGAGCTGATTATATTATATGCTGTTATAAATGGTATTCCGATAAAGCATATTGTTAAGTATTGTGTTGTTTCTGCCGATGCTTCAGCAGGGGTGGACATAACCGAAACGATTGGTCTGACTGCTGTAAGCAAAACAGCAGTTCCGACTATTGACAGTGTTAAAAACAGCGTGAAGGTGTTTCCGACAGCAAGACAGGCTTTTTTATTGTCCTTAGCACCCACTGCCGTTCCTATCATTACGGTTGAGCCCATTGCAAGACCGACAATCATAACAGTAATCATATGCATTACCTGGCTGCCGATTGAAACTGATGTCGTGCTGTCGACACCTGCAAACTGACCGATTATGAATAAATCTGCCATGCCGTAAAGTGTCTGCAAAAAATATGAAAGAAAATATGGCAGTGAAAAATATACTATTGTTTTAAAAACACTGCCGCTTGTTAAATCTCTTTTCATTTGTGCTGATTACCTTTGCCTGAAAATTATAAAAAACTGTTTAAATAATCCATAACACACTGCATCTGCGGTGTAACCCATTTGTCACGGTGATAAAGTATCTGTATCCATATGCCTGCTGAGAAATCTGTCAGCTTTATCTGTCTGATTTTACCGCTGTTGACATAATTCTGTGTGACAAAATCTGGTAAAAAGGATATGCCTGCATCCTGTTCAACTAAATGACATATCAAATCTGTGTCACCGATTTCAAGCAGCGGGTCAAGCTCAACAGATTTTTTGGCTGCATATTCCTCCAATATGCGGCGGTAGCTCATACCCTTTTCTGTTAATATCATAGGAATATTTTTGATTTCATCAAGTGACATTTCATCCTTCAAGGTGAGGGCGCTTTTTGACGCAGCAATTAGACTTGTGTTGATTTCATGCTCTTTAAATATAACATAATTTGTGTCGTATATGTGCTTGTCCAGCGTGAAAACAAGGTCGATATCATTCTGTTTTGCAAGGCGGAACATTTCCTCGGTGCTGGTTGATATGACCTTTAGCTTAATGTTCGGATAAAGCTTGTGGAACGAACTGAAATTATCCCAGAAAATGAAGTGACATAGTGAATCTGCCATGGCAATTCTGACTGTACCGCGGATTTCATTGGTTTCACTTGCCGTTTTTTCGATATCACCTGCAAGTGCAATCATTTTGTGGGCAAGATTTAAAATATCTCTGCCCTTTGGTGTCAGCTTTATGTTGTGGTTAATTCGCTCAAATAAAACTGTATTAAGGTTTTCCTCAAGCTGTTTTATCTGAAAGGATACGGCAGATTGTGTGTATCCCAGCTTTTCTGCCGCCTTGGTGAAGCTGCCTTGTTCTGCAACCTGTATAAAGGTTTCTAATTTTTTAAAGTCCATTTCAACCTCATAAAATAATTTTATCGTAATTACAAATTATATTAGTTTTACATATGCTGTTACCTATTATATAATTGTTTTATAATTAATTCAATAGATGTGGTGAAAAAATGACAGTAAAAATTATTGAGGCTGTTTACAGCTTTCTATGGGGAGATTTAGTAACAATTCCGTTAGCAAATGGTGACAGTATAGGAATACCATTGCTGGTAATTCTTCTTATTCCGACAGGAATATTCTTTACAATAAGAACAAAATTTCTGCCGATAAGAAAATTCCCTGAAATGGTTAAGGCTCTTGGTGAGAAGAATGAAGATAAAAGCAGTCTTTCAATTTTTCAGACTTTGATTGTGTCAACTGCAACGAGAGTCGGTATGGGCAACCTTGTCGGTGTTGTAGCAGCACTTTCTGTTGGCGGTGCAGGTGCTGTATTCTGGATGTGGGTGTCTGCGTTTCTTGGTGCTTCAACAGCGTTTGTCGAGGGAACTCTTGCGCAGATGCATAAAAAGAAGGATCCGCTTTATGGTGGTTATCATGGCGGACCTGCATATTACATACATGATTTTGTTGAACAGAAAAGAGGCAAAAAAATAAAGCGTTCTGTCATAGCAGTGCTTTTTGCAATATCGGCCCTTATCTGCTGGTGCGGTATCAGTCAGGTGATAAGCAATTCCGTAACCTCAGCTTTTGATAATGCCTTTTCAATTAAGCCGATTTATACAACAATAGTACTTGTTGTTCTTGCGGCTGTTATTGTTCTTCGTAAAAATGCAACAGTTAAATTTCTGGATGTTATCGTGCCCATTATGGCAGTATTATACTTTGTAATTACAATTTTTATTATAGTTAAAAATATTGAGCTTTTACCAGGTGTGTTTGAAAGAATTTTTAAAGAAGCGTTCGGTATTAAACAGATTGCAGGCGGCGGTTTTGGTGCTGTTTTGATGAACGGCGTCAAGAGGGGATTGTTCTCAAATGAAGCAGGGTCCGGCTCAGCACCCTGTGCAGCAGCAGCGGCTGAAGGTAAGTCACCTGTAACGGTTGGTATGGTGCAGTCGCTCGGCGTCATTATTGATACTATTGTAATATGTACCTGCACCGCAATGATCATGCTTTTAGTTCCTCAGAATGTAACTGACGGGCTTGAGGGTATGGCACTTCTGCAGACTGCTATGAATTATCACCTCGGTAGTTTTGGTACTGTGTTTGTGGCAATTATTCTTGCACTGTTCAGTTTTTCAACCTTTCTTGGGATACTGTTTTATGCACGGTCAAATGTATCATATTTGTTTGGTGACAAATGGAGCTGGCAGACACTTTATAAAATTCTTGCCCTTGTAATGCTCTTTATCGGCGGACTTCAGGCTTATACGGTCGTTTGGGATTTAGGCGATGTCGGCATCGGATTGATGACCATATTCAATCTGATTGTTCTTATTCCTATGTCCAAGAAAGCAATTGATGCACTTAACAAAATGCCGAAAGTTAAAAGAAAGAGAAAAGATTAGCGTAATCAAAAACCGCAAAAGCAAAGCTTTTGCGGTTTTGTTTGTTTTTACTGAAAATCGAATACGTTAACCCATGAATCGAGCAATTCTTTTTCACTTTCAATATGTTTTGTGCTTTCGCTGCAGGCTACAATCGGCATCCACTGCCAAACAAGCTGCTTTGGAATATCGGCCTTTTTGCAGAATAAATCAAGATACTTTTCGGCCTCGTCTTTCTTACCCTGCAGTGTGAAAACAAGGTATGTTCTTGCAGCGTCGGCAGATGCGTTACCCTGTGTTGCGTGTGACCAGTCGATGATGTAATATTCACCATCAGGTGTAACAAGCACATTGGCAGGACAGAAATCACCGTGAAGCACCTTTGTATGCTTTTTCATACCCTCAAGTCTGTTGTGCAAATCAAAACGGATAGTTGCATCATAGTCTGATGCGCTGATTTTTGCATGCATTTTATCCTTGATTTTGTTAAGATGCGGTGATTTTTTAGAATGAATTTCAAGCTGAAGTTCAACGAACTTTTCGAGATATTCATCAGTCTTTTCAGGATTTTTCTTCATTAAATCAGACAGGGTTTCACCTTCAATATATTCTCTTGTGATTGCCCAGCCGTTTTCAGTCTTTTTTACATCAAGGAGCTTTGGAATTTTAAGTCCTGTTTCCTCAACTCTTGCATTGTTAAGTGCTTCGTTAAGAACCTCTGCCTTGGTGAAGGTGCTGTCAAACTCTTTAACCAGTTTGTCGCCCTCACGATAAATCTTCTTATGCTCCTGTGTTTCAATAATAGTTGCCATAAAGACACCCCCTATATATTATAAATGAATAGCTGTTTGTATTCAAGTGATTATTTGCCGTAGTAAGCACGAAGGTACATATCCTTGATTTCACTCATAAGCGGAAGTCTTGGGTTAGCACCTGTGCACTGGTCATCAAATGCCTGCTCAACCATATCATCAAGGGTGTCAAGGAAATGCTGCTCATCAATGCCGTATTCCTTAATGCTCATCTTTATACCGCAATGCTCTTTAAGCTCATCAATCTTCTTCATAAGACCGTTCAGCTTATCCTCGTCAGTCTTGCCCTTAACGCCTAATGCATCAGCAACCTGTGCGTAGCGTGCAAGTGTTTTTGGATAATCATACTGGCTGAAGGTACCCATCTTTGTCGGTACCTCTGCAGCGTTGAACTCAAGGACATAGTTAATCATAAGAGCGTTGGCTACACCATGAGGAAGGTGATGGAATGCACCGAGCTTGTGTGCCATTGAGTGGCAGATGCCAAGGAATGCATTTGCGAAAGCCATACCTGCCATCGTTGCAGCGTTAGCCATTTTTTCTCTTGCAACAGGATCGTTAGGGCCGTTGTCGTATGCTCTCGGAAGATATTCAAAAATGTTCTTAAGTGCCTCGATAGCAAGACCATCAGTGTATTCTGTTGCCATCATGGATGCGTATGCTTCAAGTGCGTGGGTAACAGCGTCAATACCTGATGCAGAGGTTAAGCCCTTTGGTGCATTCATATGAAGGTCAGCATCAACGATAGCCATATTCGGCATAAGCTCGTAGTCAGCAAGAGGATACTTTGTACCGGTTTTTTCATCTGTAATTACTGCGAAAGGCGTAACCTCTGAGCCTGTACCTGCTGATGTCGGGATAGCAATGAAGTAAGCCTTTTCGCCCATTTTAGGGAAGGTGTAAACTCTCTTGCGGATATCCATAAATCTCATTGCCATATCAAAGAAATCAGCTTCAGGATGCTCGTAAAGTACCCACATAATCTTAGCTGCGTCCATTGCAGAACCGCCGCCTACTGCGATAATACAATCAGGCTGGAAAGCGTTAATCTGTGCGACACCCTCCTTGGCACAGGCAAGTGTCGGATCCGGTGCAACGTTGAAGAATGTTGAGTGAACAATACCCATTGAATCAAGCTTATCTGTAATCGGCTTTGTGTAACCGTTATTGTAAAGGAATGAGTCGGTTACAATGAATACTTTTTTCTTGCCCAAAACTGTTCCAAGCTCATCAAGAGCAACAGGCAGACAGCCTTTTTTGATATAAACCTTTTCTGGCGCTCTGAACCAAAGCATATTTTCCCTTCTTTCTGCAACGGTTTTGATATTCAGAAGGTGCTTAACACCGACGTTTTCTGATACGGAGTTACCGCCCCAAGAGCCGCAGCCTAATGTGAGTGACGGTGCAAGGTTGAAGTTGTAAAGGTCACCGATACCGCCGTGGGATGATGGTGTTTTAACAAGAATACGGCAGGTCTTCATTCTTGCGGCAAAGGTGCTGATCTTTTCTCTTTCGGTTGTTTCGTTAAGATAAATTGTAGATTTGTGCCCGTAACCGCCGTCAGCAACA